>NZ_SIJA01000080.1:0-93191 GCF_012062385.1 Methanocorpusculum sp. GPch4
AGCATTTTTCAAGAGAGGGTGCGATTCCTGCGTAGGCGATAAGCCGGAGCAGAGCACCCGAACGTAAGGAAAATGCGATTCGCGTTAATTCGCGGAGATTCGCGGTTAAATAATCTCTTGTGTCTACACCCAGTAATACCCTTTCCGAATTGGATTCAGAATAACACCGCGTAACTCCTACTAAAAAATAAAAAAAGAGGGTCGCCCCCTCTCACAGAATAAACGTCACATACACGATGCCGGCAAAGATCCCGGCGACGATCAAAACCGTCACGAGATCTGCCGCATGGTAGACCATCTTTCTCCGGTGCTCCGACGCTTTCCGGTATCCCCGCATATCGATCGTCAGACCGAGCGTATCCGCCTTTCCAAGCGAATTAAGCATAAGCGGAAGCATAACCGGGCCAAGCTGCTTCAGCTTCCCGATAACGCCTCCTCCGGGAGAGTACCCGCGGGAAAGCTGAGCCTCATTGATCCTGACACCCTCTCTCTGCAGAGTCGGGATGAATCTGATAGCAATCAGGAACATCAAAGCATAATCGCCCGGGATCCGCAGCGTATAGAGAGCGTTCACCAGATCACGCGGCTGCGTCGAGATGACCAGCAGCTGGAACGAGAAGATCAGCACCGCAAACCGGAGAGCCATCTGCACCGCGAACATGATCGCTCCCGTCGTCACCGGGAACATCCCGTTTGGCAGAAGCGCAAACAGCACATCGCCCGACGCACTTGTAAGGACCGTCAAAACGACCAGAGCAAGACCCAGAATGATCAGCAGAGGGACCTGACGGATAAGCGGCTTCAAAAGCCCGCCGATCGCCGCGAACGCCAGCACAAACACCACCATCGCCGACAGAAGCAGCGGATTCGACGTGAAGATCGCCGCAAACATCATACCGACCGCGAAGAAGATCTTCGTCATCGGCGACAACCGGTGAACGAACCGGTTTCCCGGGATATACTGCATAATATCTTCCATTTCACTCACCTCCCCGGACAGCGGTTATTTTACCCGCTTCCATCTCGATGATCCGGTCCGCATACCGACCCGCGAGCACAGGGTCATGCGTCACCATAAGGATCGTCTTACCCGCATTCCTCATCCCGGTCAGGACACGCATGATCTCATACGACTCCTTCGGATCGAGACCCGTCGTCGGCTCATCCATAATAACGATCTCCTGACCCGTCGCAATAACGCAGGCAAGAGCAAGCTTCTGCCGCTCGCCCCGGCTCAGATGACGGGGATTCATCTTCGCTTTGCCGGCAAGGCCCACGGCCGCAAGAGAAGCCGCCGGCGAAGCATCGGACTTGCCGATGTTCTTCAGACCGAACATGATCTCCTTCTCGCAGGTGTTTTCAAACAGCATCGTGTCCGGGTTCTGGAACACCAGACCCACATGCTTCGCGATCTCCGGAATCGACCGGCAGGCGATGTCCTCACCCTTCAGCAGGACCGAGCCAACATCAGGACGGAGAAGACCGTTCAGATGTTTGACGAGTGTCGTCTTGCCCGATCCGTTCTCACCGAGAATTGCCGCGATCTCGCCTTTGAAAAAGGAGACCGAGACATCATCCAACGCAAGGACCTCGGGAAATTTGTGCGTGACGTGGGTCGCTTCCAAAACGACTTCATGGGTCGGAGCGGTCTTTTCAAGCGCAGGGCAGCTGGTCTCATCCAGCCGCGGAACGCCGTCGTAGACGATTTTGCCCGCATTCATCGTGATCATCCGGGTGGCATAGCCGATCGTTTCGTCGATCATGTGCTCGATCAAAACGATCGTGTGGCCCTTGGCCGTCATGCCTTTCAGCAGGGTGTACACCTGGCGTCTGGCGTTTTTGTCCAGCTCGGAGGTCGCCTCGTCCAGAACGAGGAGAGGGGTCTCGCGGGAAAGGGCCGCGGCCATCGCGACCCGCTGTTTCTGACCTCCGGAGAGGTTATGCGGGGCACGGTCCGTTAAGTGGCCCGTGCAGGTGATCTTGTAGATCTCGTCGAGTTTCTTTCTGACCTCGGCCTCAGGGAGATCGCGGGTCTCGAGACCAGTGAGGATCTCTTCCTCGACCGTGGTGAAGATCAGCTGGGCGTCGGCATCGTCAAAGACCATGCCGACTTTTGCGGAAAGCTCGGTCACGTCTTTGTACTCATCGGCATATTTCCCGTAAAGAGAGACGTTCCCTACAACAGTTCCCCCATATGCGTGAGCAAGAATTCCTGATACCGCTCGGGCAAGTGTGGTTTTTCCGGCTCCTGATGGACCGTTGACGACGATGAATTCGCCTGGATTTATTTTGAGCGAGACATTGTCGAGAGCCGGCGTATCTGCCGCCTGATAGGTGAACGTGAGTTTGTCCAAGACGACCGAATCACTCGGCGCAGCTTCCGTGTGGGCGGTTTTGATGACGGTCTTCGTCTTCTGCATGACCGAGGTCGCGGGCATCGCGATGATCTGGGCGATGATCACGTTCACGATCATGGCGCTCATCACGATCGGGATCAGGGCAATAGCAAACGCGAGAACGGTCGCAACGGTCGTTTCGGTGGTGAAGAACATCACGAAGCAGGTGACCGTGATGAAGGTGAATCCGCTCGCAGGGGTGGCTATGGCAGTTGAAATTGCCGGGGCAAGGCGGGTATGATCCTTGACGAGTTTATACACCGCTAAACAGACCACGGCACCGATCGGCTCGGAGATGAGGTTTCCAAGAGGAAAGATCGAGTGCGAAAAGACGGCACAGATGATTCCGGCTACAACGCCTATCCCGAGAGCTTCTTTGAACTTCGGGACGACGAGGATGATCGCAAGGCAGTAGAAGGCGATCGTCAGATTCGCGACGATGGCCCCCGGTACGAATAAGGAAATGTACCGGGCAATTGCTCCGGCGGCAAGTAAAATGCCGACGAGTGCTATATCACGTGATTTCATGATGGGTATTTTTTATGAGTATTGTTCGCGAAGTTCCCGTCTCAGGAGCTTCCAGCCGTTTACCCGGGGGAGGGCATCCACCGTAATGATCCTGCGGGGGACTTTGTATCCCGCAAGCCGCTCTTTTGCATATGCAGCGAGAGACTCTTCCTTTGATGAGCTGTCCCAGCCCCTCCGCCAAACGACGGCGGCGACCGGCATCTCGCCCCGATGTTCGTCGGGGATGCCGAAGACCGCGATCTCGGCGACCCCTTCGTGACCGATGAGGACCTCTTCGACCTCGGTCGGGTAGATCTTCCAGCCGGACATGACGATCATGTCTTTTTTCCGGTCGGTGAGGAAGAGTCTGAGATCTTTGTCGAGGTACCCGACATCACCGGTGAGGAACCAGCCGTCCTCAAGGAATGAGGCGGCGGTCTCTTTTGGCATGTTCCAGTATCCTTTGGCGACAGCGGGCCCCCGCAGAGCGATCTCGCCAGGGGTATCGACCGGCAGTTCGATCGACGGATCGGTCTCGTCAACGATCTTGACTTCCGAGAAACAGACCGGGTGGCCCACGCTCTGGAACCGGTCGGCGGATGCGTAATCCTCGGGACGGATCACGGTCCCGGTGCCTATGACGACGGTCTCTGAAAGACCGTAGGCGTTGATGACCGGGATGTTGTACCGGTAATGGAACTTTTTCCAGATGTCATGGTGGAGAGGGCCGCCGCCGGAGATGATCTCGCGAACGGTCGAAAGGCTCTCCTCCGGTCCGGGCGGAGCTTCGGTGAGGGAGTGGATCACCGGCGGCATGCCCGCGAGAACGGTGACTTTGTGCTCTTTGCAGAGAGCGAGGTAGGTGTCGTAGTCGTACCTCTCCATCATAACGAAGAGGGCGCCGGCCCGCATCGCGGCGATGCCCCAGGCGAGGCCGACATGCCCCATCGGGTAGATGCCGAGATAGACGTCGTTTTGTTTGTAGGTCAGCACATCGCAGATGTTGTGGATCGCGGCGAGCCAGTTTCCGTGGGTAAGCATCGCTCCTTTGGGTTTGCCTGTCGTTCCGGACGTATACTGCAGCTGGCAGAGGTCGTCGTGTTCGGTGTGTGCCGGCAGGAGACGGGGTTCGCCGCGCAGGGATTCGATGTCTCCGGGGACATAGATCCTGACCTGCAGATCGCGGGCGGCGGAGACGCCGTTTGGATCGGTGATGAAGATCTTCGCGCCCGAGTTTTTCGCCATATAGGCAAGTTCGCTTGGGGTATAGACGCGATTTGTGGGAACCGAGACGCAGCCGATCCTCCATACGGCGAAGTAGGAGAAGAGGTATTCGGGGCTGCTGTTCATATAGAGGAGGATACGGTCGCCTTTCACGGCACCGAGTGAGAGGAGATCACGGGCGATCGCGGAACTTATCGAGAGTATTTCAGCGGAGGTGTAGGAGGTGTTTCGTTCCGGACAGAAAAAGACCGGTTTTGCCAGACGGCAGGAGTTTGCATCGAGAAACGTGGTTATATTCAGCATCCATTATCACAACAATATACTTTGATGTATATTTGTGTGCATGTAAGATATAAATATGCTCGCTATCGGATGCTGTCCGCTGGATTTTTTCGCGGATAGGCAAGAAAACATCTATCTGAATGTACGTAAATATATTGACTCATTTATGGCAGAAACACCAGAAGGAATACCTGCTTCTCTGCAGTGCTCCGGCGTGATCCCTCCTTTTGTCAGCGAGGAGCGGGCGCGTGAGATCGCACGCATGTGGCTGGAGTCGGACACCAAACCGCTTATCCCGGCCGAAAAGATCAGGTTCGGGAAAGCGGTCATGCTCTACTATCCCTTCTGGAAATACACGCGGGAAGACGGTTGCAATGAAGTGGTCGTTTACCGTCCTGCCTGCGGAACGCTCCTTTCCGGTCTGCAGAATATGCAGCGGGAAAATTCTTCCGTGGTCCCGGTGCCGCAGGATGCGGCGATTCTGCCGGCAACAGTCTTTGCCGGCGTGTATTATCCCGAGCTCCACGGGATCGCCCGGGCGGAGGAGCTGATCGGTATTCCGCTCTGGCTGATCAGTTACAAAGTGAAAAACTCCATCTATATGGTCGAGGTGGACGCCGGGTCCGGTCGGGTCTATGACGAGTGGCATCCGATCAAAGAGCCGGTGAACTGGCGGAAAACCGCGCTGATCGCCTGTATCCCGGTGATGATCCTTTCCCTGACCGCCGTTTATTTCAGTCCCTGGCTCTTTCTTCTGGTGGCCGGACTGCTGATCTTCTTTTTGTATCAGAGCGAGATGCTGGGTATGATCAGCCTCAAACGAAAGGAGGGAAAGGATGGGGCTTGAACGTTCAGTCGAGGATCAGGTCGCCGAGTTCCGGTACAAAGCCAAGATCACCAAAGGGGTCGCCGACCGGACGCTTCGTACCTGGTTTGCAAAAGGGATCAAAGCCCCGGGTCTGGCGCAGCATGCGGTCGTGAGCGAACTTTATCTGCTGTATCTGCCGTTCTGGCGGTTCGTGGCTCAAGGTAAGGCAGTTGCCTGCGGGTACTCGGAGTACACCGAGCAGACGGGAAACGTGATCCGAAACATCTTCGAGGAGCTTATCGACGAGGAGTTCATCTGGACGGAGTGTGCCTGCGATACAGGCAAATACGGCATTGAAAAGCTCTGGCTGGATCCCGGCGGCGAGATCCCGTATGTGCGGGGTTCGGTCGTTTCGATGGAGCCGGGAGGATCGGCGGTCGAGGCAAGCAGACGCGGCCGGGAAGCGGTGCACGGAATGATCAAAAATGCCGTTGAGAAGCGGATCGACACGATCACGCTGAAAAAGTCGTTTCTGATCCCGAAGGTGTTCGAACTGGTGTATGCTCCGGTCTGGATCGCCCATTACGAGTACAAAGGCGGTCATTTCACCGCGGTCGTGGATGGGGTGAAAGGCGAAGTTCTCGGCGGAACGGCGCCGATCAATCTCACCGCCCGGACAAGGATGATGATCCTCTCCCTTGCGGCGGGAGGGATCATGATCGGTTCCTCGATCGCGATGCTCATCCATGCGGGACCGTATCATCTGGTCGAGATGTTCCAGATCATTCTGCTTCTTCTGGGTATCGCCCTGTGTATGGCGGGATATCCGGCGTTCAGGGAGGGAAAAACGTTTACGGCGGCAGGGACGATGCAGCACATCTCGACGCTTCGTCCTGCGGTCAGGATCCCAAAACAGCTGACCGATCAGGAGATCCTGAACCATGAATCGACCGTGCTTCAGTGCCCGCTCTGCGGAGAGGAGGTAAAACAGCCGTGGGGCGAGGTGGTGATCCCGTGCAAGGGGTGCGGCCATCTTCTGGATATCACCGCCGACACCGTAAAAATCGTGCCGTATGATCTGGCAAAACCCGATCTTCTGGCGATGGTGGCGATGAAAGGAGTGGAACCTGAATATATTCCGTTCTGGCGCTTCGATGTGAACTTCGAGGTGACCGACCGGCTCGCCGGCGGGGATACATCGACAGGACTTCCAAATATTGCCGGAAAACGCAGCTATTATATTTGTGCGGCCGATATCCCCCGCTATCTTGCTGAACCCTGGGAGATCGATCTGACGATCAGAAACCCGGAGATCGTTGAGGTGATGGGCGGCCGGGATGGGGAATATCGGCCCATTTTCATCAATCAGAGTACGGCACGCGAGCTGACGGAGTTTCTCTATCTCAGATACGAGACGGAAAAGCCGGGGATCCTGCAGGTTCTCAGATACAACTTCACGGTGGAGAACTCGCGGATCGTGTATATACCCTATTATAAAGAACAGGCATCCTACATTCCGGGTATCTGAAATCAGATCCCTATTTTTCTATCATTTCAAGAGGTACATTTATGATAATTTTAGAAGAGCCCTACATTTCCGATCTTCTGCTTGAATATCTCGCAAAAAACGGCGTTCCCGTACTTGAAAACGCATACGCAGTTTCCAACAGCAGAGGAAATGCCCTTAATTTCATAAGCACGAAAGAGGCAGTAAAGAGATATCATGACGGCGAACGACTCTACACCGTTTCCGAACATGCCCTTGACTGGATCTATACGAATCTGCCTGAGAGCGGGATAATCCGTAAGATCAGTATTCTAAAAGACAAGGCGCTGTTTCGTAAAACGGTATCCGGCCTCTATCCGAATTTGTTTTTCGAAGAAGTCACCCTGGATCAGCTTCGAAGCGGCGATCATGCAAAACTGCCGTATCCGGTCATTCTGAAACCATCCGTCGGATTTTTCAGCGTCGGCGTTTATGCGCTGTTCAATGAGACCGATCTGAGAAATGCCGTGTCCGACATTGAGGAGAATAGCAGAACATGGGCGGCGGATTTTCCGGAAACCGTGATCGGTTCAACATTCCTTCTCGAGCAGTATATCAGGGGTACGGAGTATGCGATCGACGCTTATTACGATACAGAAGGAAAGCCGGTCATACTGAATATCCTGACGCACCGGTTTGCATCCGAAAGCGATGTCAGAGACAGGATATATTATACATCCGCAGAGATCATGCTGGAGTATCTTCAGCCGTTTACCCTATTCCTTGAACGGATCAATACTAAACTGCATATAACCGATTTTCCGATGCACATAGAGGTCAGGGTCACAGAAGACGATATCATCCCGATCGAATTCAATCCGCTGAGGTTCGCCGGTTCCTGTTCTACGGATATAGCGTATTTTGCGTACGGTGTCAACACAGTTGACTGCTATCTGCATCAGATCAAGCCGGATTTTGCCAAGATCCTCGCCAAAAAATCCGGAAAGATCTACAGCATGATCCTGATCGACAAAGGCGGAAAAGAGATAGAAAGCGGCAGATTCGATTACGGCAGACTCTGCAATGAGTTTGAACATGTCCTGGACATTCGCAAAATTGAAGCGCCGGAAATGGGGTTGTTCGCTTTCCTGTTTACGGAGACAAGCGTCGGGAATGAGCAGGAACTTGACAGGGCGCTGGTATCTGATTTTTCTGCGTATCTGGTATAAACAAATAAACAAAATCGTTCACTCCCAAAAGCTGAGCGGTGATTACCGGGGACAAGAGAAAAATGCATACCCCATCAGCACCAAAATACAGGTGAAGAATGGCATTGGCATAAAATTTCATGACGAAAGCGATACAGCAGACACTTGAAAGATACTTCCATCATCAGACGTTTCGTCCCAATCAGCAGGAGATCATCGAGACGATCGTCGGCGGGAGGGATGTACTCGCGGTGATGGCGACCGGCGGGGGAAAATCCCTCTGTTATCAGCTTCCGGCAATGATGCTTGAAGGGATGACGATCGTTATCTCTCCCCTGATCGCGCTGATGAAGGATCAGGTGGACGCTCTTTCGAATCAGGGGGTCACGGTTGAGACTCTCAACAGTCTGCAGACCTACGATGAACGGCAGAGGGTCGAGCGGGAGATGCGGGAAGGAAAGATCCGGATCCTGTATGTTTCGCCGGAGCGGGCCGTGACCCCGGCATTTTTTGCGACGCTTGCCGGCTGCAAGGTCGCACTTTTTGCCGTGGACGAAGCGCACTGTATCTCGATGTGGGGACATCAGTTCCGGCCCGAGTACCGGGAGATCAAATATCTGCGGGACAAGTTCCCTGATGTGCCGATCGCCGCTTTTACGGCGACGGCTACCCGGCGGGTCCGTGAGGATATCGCAAACGAGCTGCGGCTCAAAGATCCGGCGGAGTTTATCGGCAGTTTCGACCGGAAAAATCTTCGGTACTCGGCATTTTCCGAGCCGAACGCCCAGGTCAGGATGCAGAAGATCATCAGTTATGTCACTGCCCACAAGGATGATCCGGGGATCATCTACTGTTTTTCCCGGGCGAGTACCGAGGATCTGGCGGAGCGTCTCCGAAAGGTGCATATCCTGGCAAATCCGTATCATGCGGGTCTGCCGACACCGGAACGGAGCAGGGTCCAGGAAGGATTTCTGAACAACTCGATCAGAGTGATCTGTGCGACGGTCGCCTTCGGGATGGGGATCGACAAGCCGGATGTCAGGTATGTGATCCATGCCCATATGCCAAAGGATATCGAGTCGTATTATCAGGAGACGGGGAGAGCCGGCAGGGACGGCAGGCCCGGGGAATGTCTGCTGTTTTACTCCGCGGGAGACCGGCGCAAGATCGAAAGTATGCTCGGGCGGGAGTTCGCCGATCCGAAAAAGTCGGAGATCGCAAAAGAGAAGCTGGATCAGATGTATGCGTACTGTACGGCAGGATCGTGCAGAAGACGGCTCCTCTTATCGTATTTTGACGAGGAGATCAGGGCCTGCGGCAACTGCGATGTCTGCGGGGACCGGAAGGTAAAACAGGCGCCGCCGGCTGGCAGTCCGGCAAAGATGATCCTTGCCGGAGCAAAGGAAGTCGACGGGATGCTGACGACGCCGGAGTTCATCTCGTTCCTTCTCGGCCTCGAGCGGGCGAAGACGGTGAGGCTTCAGCTGAACTCAAACCCGTATTTCGGCGCGGCGAAAGGGCGGGAGAGGGAGGAGCTCGAACGGGAGGTCAGCGGGCTTCTCCGGGAGGGAAAGCTTCGCCTTGAGGGAAAAACCGTCAGGAAACTCTGTTTTTCGAACTGATCATTTCAGGAGATCGCGGAATGTTTTTCCGGCCGTCTCGATGTCGCTTTTTTTCACCTGTTCAACAAGGCCGGTATACGTTTTACTCCCGGAACGCTTCTCGGCCATCCATTCATCCGCGAACTCCCCGCTGCGTATCTCGTTGAGGATCGTTGTCATCTCTTTTCTGGAATCTTCGCCGATGACCCGGCCGCCGCGGGTGATCCCGCCGTAACCTGCGGTTTTTGAGACGAAGTCATGCATTTTTGCAAAACCTCCTTCATAGATGAGATCGACGACCAGTTTCACTTCATGGGCGCACTCGGAGAAGGCAAGTTCCGGAGGATAGCCGGCATCGACGAGGGTGTCATACGCCGCAGATATCAAGGCCGGGAGACCGCCGCAGATGACGGCCTGTTCGCCAAAAAGATCGGTTTCGGTTTCGTCTCGAAACGTCGAGGCGAGAACTGCCGAACGGGCCGAGCCGATACCTGCCGCAAATCCAAGAGCGGTGTTCAGTGCGCGCCCGGTGTGATCCTGATGGACGGAGACGAGTGCGGGGACCCCGGACCCTTCCTGATACAGTTTTCTGACCATGGGTCCGACCCCTTTTGGCGCGACGAGGACGACGTCGGTGTATTCCGGCGGAGTTATGAAGCCGAAATGGATGTTGAATCCATGGGCGAACACCAGACACTGGCCCTCTTTGAGAAACGGAGCGATGTCTTCTGCATAGATCTCCGCCGCGGATTCATCGGGGAAGAAAACTGCAAGGATATCAGAGCGCATGACCGCATTCTGCACTGACATGACGGAAAACCCGTCGGAAACGGCCTGATCGAAGCTTTTTCCCGGCCGGTTCCCGATGATGACATTGACGCCGCTGTCACGAAGATTTCCGGCCTGGGCGCGGCCCTGCGAGCCGTAACCAAGGATCGCGACGCATTTTCCAGCAATTAAACCGATATCATTATCAGTCACAGGATATTTTCGCATCATATCTTCAGGAGTAGATGGAGTCCGCATACGTATAAAATTATATACCCTCATCCCCATACACATAGTTACACGTTGACTTGCCTTTAAACCCAAAAACGGCAAAGTAACGAAAACAGGACACGATATATAATGTCATTACCAGATGTGCAGTCCACCGCCCCGGATGTGAGAATCAGCCTGACGCGTGTTGGTGTGAAAAATGTCAGAAAACTTGTCGAGGTCGGCAGACCCGGGAAGACCCGGCCGGCTATTTTCATCTCAGAGTTTGATGTGTTTGTCGATCTGCCAAGCAGTCTGAAAGGCGCAAACCTTTCCAGAAATTTTGAAGTGATCGATGAGGTGCTCCAGCAGGCAACGAGCGGTGATGTCAAAGGTATTGAGGATGTATGCGGGATCGTTTCACGAAAACTTCTCGATCATCATGAATATGCAGACCGTACGGAGGTTTTCATGAAAAGCTTCTATATGATGAACCGTGAGACCCCGGTCTCCAAGACGTCATGTCAGGAGGTCATCAATGTATATGCCCACGCAGTTGCCGAGAGGACGAACGGCAAGCCGATCGTCAGAAAAAGCGTCGGCGCCGAGGTAACGGGTATCACGGCATGTCCCTGCGCACAAAACATCATGAAGGATCATGCGATGCATGTGATGGAGCAGCTCGAGATCCCCGAAGAGAAGATCGATGCGTTCTTCAACGAGATCCCGATGGCAAGCCACAACCAGCGTGGACGGGGTTTCCTTTGTGTGGAGACGGACGGCGATATCATTGTCCCGCTCGAAAAGATCGTGACGGTCCTCAAGGAGTCGATGAGCGCAAAGATCTACGAACTCCTGAAACGCGGCGATGAAAGCTATGTCGTGATGGCAGCTCATAAGAATGCCAGATTCGTCGAAGACTGTGTTCGTGAGATGGCAAAAAGAGTCGTTTCCACGTTCGTTGACCTGCCCGGGGATACCCATATCACGATCCGGCAGACGAACGAGGAGAGTATCCATCAGCACGATGCCTACGCGGAGAGGAAGGCGACCCTCGCAGAACTTCGCGAAGAGCTCAGCGTATAATCCCAATCACTTTTTTCTAAAAAGGTCTTCTGCCGGCGCAGATGCCGGATCGTTTGCGAGCGGCTAAACCATTGCCACTCTATCTATTTTGCTCTGGCGGCAGAGATAAATTTAATTAGTTGTGGCCTATTGTGAAATCTATATATGGTTTGAACATCCAACTCTCACAAAACGAGGGGTGAACATCTCATGACTGACAACACGAAACAAAACATTATCTTAGCCGCATCGATGGCGGCAACCTATCAGCCGGATTCTCTGTCCAACGATAAACTGGAGGCGGCAACGAAGGGGCACGGTTCTCTTGTACTTCCCGTCTATGCGGCTGCCAACTCGATCGCGGAAGACGTATTCTGTTCGATCTCCGGAAAGAAGACCAGCTGTGCGGAAAAAATGACGATTCTCGACGCGGCGCTCGGAGAACTTCCCCTGGATACGGTGATCGAAAAAGCCGTAAAGGCGGCGATGAGCTCAGGAGCGGCTCCTGAAAATGCCGCTTTGATCGTTGCCGCTCTCGCTTATTTTGCGGGATCGGCAGCACGCTCGGGCGTCCCTCTCGGGAACAGAAAACTCGGCGCAATGGCACGCATGCATGCAGGCGGAGCCAGGACCAGCGCTATTGCGTTGGTTACCGGAAAATCCACCCACAGGATCCAGGCATTTCCGGCCTACATGGCGATCTACAAAGCCCTTGAGGAGAAGAAGCTGACAAAAGTCGACGGATCGACCCTTCCCGGATTCATCTCCGGCGGGACGATCTATGGTCACTCGGCACTTGGCGAAGACTACAACATCCCGGAGCTTGCCTACAACGGCGCACAGGTCGGAACAAAAGCAATGCTCAATGCCATGGCAGGTGCGGGAGTGACGCCCCTTGGTCTCTGGCCGGCACTGATCGGCGCAACGGTGATAATGGAGATCGTCCACCCTGATGCGATCCTGGGTGAAGAGTTTGGAAAATTCGGCGCCGTCAACTCGTCGTATATGGCGGGAAAAGGCGCCCGTGATGCGGCAAACCTGCCGGAAAAACTGCATATCCGGGGGACCCGTGAAGAGTATGACACGGCAACTCTTTTAGGAGACTTTGCTCTTATCCTCAAAGATGTGGGCGGACCGTCGGTTATCGGATCGATGGCGTTTTCCGAGATCTTTGCCGGGTTTGAAGAAGCGCCGATGATCGGCGCAGGTTTTTCCGGAGGGCCGGTGAATGCTCCGTTAGGCCATGTGCTTGGAGACATCGTGCCGGCGCTCCGGCTTTTACTGCAGAACGGCGGAGACGTGTTTGCGGCAGCTGAGGTTATCCGGGAATATAAGATGAATTCATTTATCGATCCGGAACTTGCCATCTGCAGTCTGAACACCATCGCACGAAAAGCCGAGCAGGTTTCCCGGGGAAAGATCACCAACGTCTGCATCCTGGCATCCGAAGGAGTTCGCGACCGGGCTGTCTGCCGCAGAGCGGATCTGACCTATGAAATGATGAAGAATGGGAAAACAGTGGCAGATGCGGCAAAACTTCTGGACGAAGAGCGTAGAGCGTATGTTGAAAAGCGGGGTTCTGCGATCCTTTCAGGGTTCACGGGGCATGAGATCGATCTGAAATTCACGGAGCTGAGGTCGCATGGAAGACGCACGGATAAGTTCACCGAGCGTTACTGGGGTTTTGATTCCTATGTTTCCTATGACGTGAACATCGACGGCAGACCCTATCATGTGGAGAATCTGAGCGGAAAAGAGGTGCCGGCTTTTGCCCTCGAAGGTAAAAACAAAGATGATCCCAACTGGGGTATCGCTCTCCAGTGCGGAGCGATCATTGCCCAGGAGCTTCAGTATATAGGACATACGATCATCAATATCACGGTTCCGGCCGCGGTTGCCGCTTTGTTTGATATGGACGCGAAAACAGCGGCAAAAGAGGCGGAAAACGGCGCATATCTGACCCGGTCGATTCCGGGCGCAAATGAGAAGGCGGCCGAGGTGGCAAAGCTTGCCCAGTCGATCTATGCTGAGATGAAAAAACCGTTTCCGGAATGAGAACGTTATTCATTGATCCAGGTACCGCAGGTATCAGCGGAGCCGCCTTAGCGGCGGCTCTGACTGATCTTGGCGATGCAAAGGATATAGGAAAAAATGCCGCGGATGTTGTCTCCAAAATGAGAGGAGAGGATCCAAAAAAGGTTATGGAGGCGCTGGATCTTTCGGCGGCCGCTCAGGAAAAGGCATATGCGGTTTTTTCGGATCTGGAGGCCGTGTTTTCGAAGTTTCATGAAGGAGCGTTTTCCCCTTCCGGGGTTTTGACGGAGGTGTTGTGCCCGCTTGCACTATTGGATGCAATGGATCTTCTTTCCTGTCCGGTGTATGCAAAACCGCCGGCACTTGGGATATGTCTGCCTGAAACACTGGAGATCTGCGCACGGCACAGAATGCCGGCTGCCGAAAGCTCTGCAAAGATGGAACGTACGACGCCGGCCGGCGCCTCGCTTCTGGCACATCTTGCGGTTTTTCGGCAGTCGATCCCTTCGATGACGCCGGAAAAAACCGGCTATGCAAAGGAGTCGGGGCTGTTGATCGTTGAGGGCGATATCTTTGATCTGACGGAGGAACGGATCGTTATTCTCGAGACGAATATCGATGACGTGTCCGGAGAGGTGATCGGCTATGCTGTCGAGCGGCTTTTGGCATCCGGGGCCGTTGATGTGTTCGTTACCCAGGGATTCGGGAAAAAGCATCGTCCTGTTTTTATGATATCGGTGATCACGACCCTTGAACGGTACCGTGCCCTGACCGAGATCCTGATGGAGGAGACGGGAACGCTTGGAGTGCGGGTAAAAGAGGAGCCGCGGATCGTGGCAGAACGCGAAAGGAAAGCGTATCGGTTTATGATCTCCGGTGAGGAATTTTCTGTGCGGGTCAAGGTTTCAAAACACGCGGGACGTATCATTTCAGCAAAACCTGAGTTTGAAGATATGAAAATAGCAGCGGCTGCATTGAAAAAACCGCTGAAAGATGTGATCAACGAAGTTCAGAGACAGATCCCGGGATTTGTTCAGTATTGAGTTTATTTATAAACAAAATCGGCATTTTGCAGGGATCCGCTGATTCTTTTTTCGGGAAAGACTCATTAACGTTCGCAAAAAATCAGGGGAAAACCAGTTACTTTGTTTCGGGAAGATTAGCCAGCCGGAGAGCGCGTGCCCTGTGAGAGGGGAAAAGAAGAGCATATAAGGCGAATCAGGCAATTCGTTGTACTTAATTATAATTTTGTACAATTTAATACTAATTATATATCCACTAAAACTATTTTTGAAAAAAATCTAAAAATAAGTCATTGATTTTTTCGATCAAATAGGAAACCATTAATTAGCATCGCGAAAGAGAATAAGATTAGCGTACAACTGTACGTGTCATTAATCCAAAAGGACAATGGTAATATTCCTGTATAGCTGTTTGAAAACCTAAATAATTTAGGATGAGGCGAAAACATTGTCGAAAGTAGTAGAAATTTCCCCGACCACCAGACATGAAGGTCACTCCAAGCTCGTTTTAAAAGTAAACGATGAAGGCATCATTGAGCGCGGAGACTGGCTTTCTATCACCCCGGTTCGTGGAGTAGAGAAACTTGCTATAGGTAAAACCTATGAGCAGGTCCCAAAGATCGCTTCCCGTGTGTGCGGTATCTGTCCGATTGCCCACACGCTTGCCGCAACTGAGGCAATGGAAGCATCGATGGGTGTTGAGATCCCAGACGACGCATATCTCCTGCGTATGATTTTACAGTGCGGTAACAGACTGCACTCCCATGCACTGCACGACATTCTTGCACTGCCTGATTTATATCTGCCAGGAACCGACATCAAGGTCAACCCCTTCAGCCCAGAAGAGCCGGTCAGATCTGTCGCAAAGCGTATCCAGACCCTTCGTATGATCGGTCAGACCGTCGGCGAGATCGTCGGCGGCGAAGCAGTACACCCGTCCAACCCCCGTGTTGGAGGTATGTACAAAAACATCACTCCCCGTGCAAAAGCAAAGATCTTCGATCTTGCAAAGCAGGGAATCCAGCTTGCCCGTGAACAGATGGAGTTCATGATTGCTCTCGAAGAGAACTACATGAAACGTGACTGGGCAGAGATGTGCGGCCGCGAAGTTGCCATTCCAAAAGACCTCGGTTACCACAACCAGGGATACATGGCAGCAGCTCCGATGTACGGCAGCTCCTCCCTTGATCTTAATCCTGAGTGGGACCCGGCACGCTGGCTTGAAGTCAGACCCTGGGACTGGTATATGGGCGAAGAAGAGATCACTCTCGAAGACCCCGCATACCCGATCGGCGGAACCACAAAAGCAGGCACGAAAGCCTGGCCGCAGATGCAGGCATGCACCGGCGTACCTCTGTACGACGGACAGCCTGTTGAGGTCGGTCCCCGTGCACGTCTTGTAAAATACCAGAACTATGACCGCAAAGGCGCAATGGGATTAAACATTGCCCGTGCAATGGAATACATGGACTGTATGTACAAGATGATCGAGGCAGTTGATGCAATTGACACCAGCGCCCCGGTTTGTGCAGACGTCATCCCTCAGGGTGACGGCGAGATCGGATGGGCAGCAAACGAAGCACCGCGTGGCTGTGATGTGCACCTTGCAAAGGTACGCAACGGCAAAGTCGAGTGGTTCTCCATGCTTGTCCCGACCACCTGGAACTTCCCAGTCTGCAGCCGTGCACTTACCGGCGCACCCTGGGAACTTGCAGAAGTTATCGTCCGTGCATACGACCCCTGTGTTTCCTGCGCAACCCACATGATTGTGCTGGATGAAAACAACAAGCTCGTTGCACAGAAGCTCCTTGAGTAAGCATATACCATGGATGGACTGTTCCCAGAAATAATAATCGCCGGTGTCGGTAACGAACTCTTCGGCGACGACGGATTTGGTCCCGTGGTGATCAGAGCTTTGGCTGACTGCGAACTTCCCGACAATGTAAAAGCAATGGATGTAGGCCTTGGCGGCCCTCACCTCATCTTTTCCATGCTGGATCCGGAAGTCACAAAGAAGCTGATCATTGTGGATGCAATGGACTTCGGGGGAAAACCCGGAGACGTTACCAAGATCCCCGCCGATCTTCTGCCTGAGGGCAGAGGTGAACGTTACATGGACGCCCATTCCGGAAATCTGCTCGATCCGATCGGCAGACTGAAAGGAAAAATGGATATTGTTATTATCGGGTGCCAGCC
Source organism: Methanocorpusculum sp. GPch4 (assembly GCF_012062385.1). Classification (NCBI taxonomy): domain Archaea; kingdom Methanobacteriati; phylum Methanobacteriota; class Methanomicrobia; order Methanomicrobiales; family Methanocorpusculaceae; genus Methanocorpusculum; species Methanocorpusculum sp. GPch4. The sequence continues at coordinate 16,808 of NZ_SIJA01000080.1, forward strand.
CGGGTATATTCCTGCTCCGGACTCGGAGGACTTTGCCCTCGAATTAAGTCCGGAAGTTCAAGGAGCTGTTCCCAAAACTGTAAATGTCATCTTACAGGAATTAGAGAGCTGAAAATGGGATTACTAGATAAACTCAAAGGCTTACTGTTCGGTAATGAGGCTGTCAGCGAGGGAAAACAGGACGCAAAGCCTGGTGCAAAACCAGCTGACGCAAAGGTCGAACAAAAGCCAATTATTACAAAACCAAAGGAGGAGAAGCCAGTGGCTGACAAGATTACTGTAGGACATGTACACATGAGCGGTTGTACCGGATGTCTCGTGTCCCTTGCAGATAACTACGAAGGATTACTTACAATCCTCGATAAATACGCTGACCTCGTCTACTGTCTGACTCTCGCCGATGTGCGTCACATCCCCAAAATGGATGTCGCATTAGTCGAGGGTTCCGTCTGTATCAACGACGAGTGCTCAATGGAAGAGATTTTAGAAACCCGTGAGAACGCAGCAATTGTTGTGGCTCTCGGAGGCTGCGCCTGCTACGGAAACACGACCCGTTTCTGCCGCGGAGGCCAGCAGAACCAACCCCAGCATGAGGGTTACCTGCCGATCGGCGACCTGATCAAGGTGGATGTCTATATCCCCGCTTGTGCGCCGACGCCGCAGCAGATCAGAAACGTCTGCCTTATGGCATACCTGTTACTGAAAGGAAACGACGAGCAGAAGGCACTTGCAACCGCATACCTTACGCCCCTCATGAACCTTGCGGCAGCAGGAACCGAAGCATGCGGCTGCGACCTGATGACCGAAGTCATCAACCAGGGTCTCTGCTGCGGCTGCGGAAGCTGCGCAGCAGCCTGCCCGGTCCGTGCAGTCACAATGCAGTACGGCAAACCGCAGATCGAACGCGATCTCTGTATCAAATGCGGAGCATGCTACGCACAGTGCCCGAGAAGCTTCTTCAGCTTCGACGTCTGTGGACAGTATGAATCAATTACTAACCTCATTGCAGAGGTTATGAAACCCTGAGGGTCCTGGAGGCGAAAAAAATGGAATATCTTGGACAATACAAGGCAGTCTACAAAGCCAAATCCGGCTGTGAAGACATTCTCGCAAAGGCCCAGGACGGAGGAATCGTCACATCAATGTTTGCCTACGCACTTGAGACAGGCATTATTGACGGAGCAATCGTCGCAGGACCAGGATCAGAGCCGTACAAGCCTGAACCAATGATCGCCACAACGGTAGAAGAACTCTTCGCCAGCCGTGGAACCAAATACTCAGTCTCACCGAACCTTGCACTGATCAAAGAGGCGACCCGCAGCTATGGTCTTGACAAGATCGGTATCGTCGGAACCCCGTGTCAGATCCAGGCCGTTCGTAAAGGACAGCTCTACCCGGTCGGTCTGCGTGACGTCCCCGACAAGATTGTACTTGCACTCGGTATCTTCTGTATGGAAAACTTCCCCTACCAGGGACTCTTCCAGATGGTCGAAGACCACTGTGCAACCAAGATCGAAAATGTCACCAAGATGGACATCGGAAAGGGCAAATTCTCCGTCTACACCGAACGCGGTGTAAACTCACAGATCCCCTTAAAGGTCACTCACAAATATGAGCAGCCCGGATGCCACGTCTGTCTTGACTACGTCGCAAACATGGCAGATATCTCAACCGGATCTGTTGGAACCCCCGATGGATGGTCAACCGTCTTCGTCCGTTCCGCAGCCGGCGAGGCAGCCTTCAACAAGGCAGTCGAAGCAGGCTGGATCATTGCCGAGTCGATGGACGGCGTCAAGCCGGGTCTTGAACTCGTCGAGAAACTCGCAACCGAGAAGATCACCAAAAACCAGAAGTACCTTGAGCACAGGGCCCACAAGGACCACGCTGCTCTCAAACCACTGCGTAACCCCTACATCTGAACGGTGTAACCGGCTTACCAGAGTACCCACCCTCTCGGGTACACTTTTTTAGACCATTCACTCATCGCCGACGATCTCAAACGAACATCTTTTCATCTCTAAACGATGTACCTTGTATCATGAGTGACACCCCCTCTCCTGCGCCGAAAAAACGAACGGTAAAACCCAAACTGGAAAAACCGACTGAACCAAAACCGGCAAAAACCTCCCGGAAAAAAGCTTCTGCAGAGGAGACGGTCCCTCAGCCTGAAGAACAGCCAAACGATACGCACAAACCGGTTCCCGAACAATTTCTTACAGATCTCGGTTCCTTTGCAGATATCCTGGAAACGAATCCCGCCATTCTTGAACCTGTAAGGGAAGTCTTTGAGTATCATCTCATCGACCCGATCGACCGAAAAACCTTCCCGAAACTCGTCAATGCCATGTCCATGCTGCTTGGAGCGAACGCAACCATGGTCCTCATGACGGCATGCCATGTCAACTCAGCGGCATTTTTCGATGATCTCCTCTATGCGATCAAAGATGACAAACAGAAAAGTGCGGTCTGGATCATCCAGCATCTGACATCGCTCTACGGAAACCGTGTCCAGCAGGCTTACACGCTTTCGGCCGGAACCATGGACGAAGACTGGCACATGATCGATGTCAACACCTACAAACGGGAAGGCGATACGCCGCTCTGGATCCTGAACCTTGAGCTCGTCCTCTACAACGGGACCGAGACCAAGATCACGATGACACCCGACTCCGCCTTCCAGCTCATCGAGATCCTCTCTGCCGAACTGGCAAAAAATATCCCCAAGGAAAATGTGGACGAAGGTCTCATCACCAAATGCGAAAAGAACTTCACCGCATTCTTTGAAAAGTTCTACGGCTGCAAAGAAGAAGAGAAGAAAACCGACGAACACCCGCCCGGGTATGCGTGAGTTCGCATCATTTCTTTTTTTGGAAAAAACAATGTATAAACATGCCAACTCTCCCGCTGCCGGAGAGTAGATACTGAATTTATCACACAAATAAAAACGTAACTTGGGTGAGATGATGTTTAAGATCGGCGAGTTCTCAAAGCTGAGTAAAACTACCGTAAAAACTCTGCGGTATTATGACGAGATCGGGCTTCTTCAACCGGAAAAAGTCGATCTGGCACGCTATCGGTATTACACGACCGATCAGCTCGTCAAGCTTCACTATATACAGTCCCTGCGTCAGGCGGGTCTTTCGATCGACGAGATCAGAAACATTCTCGCAGGCAAAGATGCAAAAGAGATCCTGACAAAGCGGAAACTGCAGCTCGAAACCGACATTGCAGAGAAAAACGATCAGCTCTCCCGAATCGATTTCATTTTACAAGGAAAGGAGGAGGAATATTTTATGAATTATCAGGCAACCATCAAAGAAATTCCCGAGTGTATCGTCTACTCGAAAAAAATGACGATCCCAAACTATGATGCATACTTCACGGAGATTCCGGCAATAGGCGCTGTGTGTGCAAAAGCAAACCCTGATCTCAAATGTACGGTGCCGGGATACTGCTTTGTTGTCTATCTCGACGCAGAATGCCGGGAAAAAGACATCAATGTCGAGTATTGTGAAGCGGTCGACCGATTCGGCAATGAAGTTGACGGTATCATATTCAAAAAAATGCCGGCCGTCACCGCAGTATCGGTAATGCACAAAGGACACTATAGTGATCTAGGCAGGGCATATGCATTCGTGTTCAAATGGATCGAGGAAAACGGGTACACTGTGACGGGAAGCCCCAGAGAATGTTACATCGACGGAATCTGGAACAAGGAGAGCGAAGATGATTGGCTCTCGGAGATCCAGGTCCCTGTACAGAAAAAATAATAGATCCCGCCCTCTCAAACCGAAAATAATTCGTTGAACGCTTCGGCAATGGTCAGATGGGGGAACACCTGGTCCCGCAAAACTGTGTAGTCAGTATCCTGATCCATTGCCAGTTGTATGATGCTGATGAGTTCATCCGACCCCGCACAAAACAAACCGGCGCCGAGAATTTTTTTTGTATCTGCATCGATGACCGTTTTCATCATCCCGGCCGTCTGACCGGTGACCTTTGCCTTTGAAATCCTGCTTACAGCAAGTTTTGCGATCAGAACACTGCAGCCGGCAGCCCTTGCCTCACGTTCAGTTTGTCCAATACGCGAAAAAGGCGGGGAGATGCACATACCTGAGGGCGTCCGGGGATCGTCATTTGCGGCATGATCCCCAGAGGAGCATAGCAAAATCACGTCGGCGGAAATCTCCTGTTTTTGTCCATCTGAGGTGAAAGAGATCAGTGATGAACCCTTTTCTATTGCTATTTTTTCGACACAGGAGCCGGATTTAAAGGTAACACCCCGTTCTTCAAGAACTTTTTTTATTTCTGCAGAGATGTCTTCATCTTCTTCTGCGAGAACCGTCATATGTTCCTCTAAGACGGTGACGGCAGATCCAAATCCGGCATAGATTGAAGCAGTTTCAAGCCCTGCCCGACCCCCGCCGAGAATGACGAGACGACGCGGAAGGTCCTCAAGATCCATGAGCTTCTCACGTGTATAAGCAGTCGGGCAGGTGTCAAGCCCGCTGATCTCCGGAAACGGTGACCGGTGTACGAAAGCAGACACGATCTTTGATCCGGAGATGACCGATGTCTCCTTTGAGGACAGGATCCTTACCTCATTTTCAAAGATGACCGACCCTGACCCCCGAAATACGGATACATTGTCAAGTTTTTCCAGCTCATCAAGATCCTCTTTAGCGCGGGCTGCCTGAAACCTGCGCTTCTCCTGGATGGCTCGCCTGTACCATATATCCTTTTCATCAAAGGAAAGACCGGGATGGAGCATCACAAAATCCGATTTGTGTGCGAGAAAATGCGATACGATATCCGCCTGATCAGCAGAGATCCCGTCCTGTATGTCAGCGGATTTTTCTATCACCGCGACTGATTTTCCTGCCGCCGCATATCGTTTTGCAAGAGTTTTTCCGGTTGTGCCGACCCCGATGAGAATCAAATCGAATGTTTGCATTGATGCATTACTCTTTCCTCTGAGGGTTTAAGTAGGTATAGCCAGATCGAAAAAAAGAGAGGAGATGCTGAACGCTTGTCAGCGGATCTCGTGGATGACCATGCCGGAGAGAAGTTTCGGCTCGAACCAGGTCGACTTCGGCGGCATAATCAGTCCGGCGTCGGCGACATCGATCACCTGCTGGGCAGTTACCGGCTGCATGATGAATGCCGCCGAGAACTCTCCGTTGTCGACATCCCGGATCACGTCGGCAAGCGGGGCGAACCCGCCGACAAAGGAGATACGCGGATCGCCGCGGGGATCGAAGATCGCAAGCATGTCATCTAAGACGAGCTCCTGCAGAACAGAAACATCGAGCCGTGAAATGGCGTCGGCAGCGGGATCGACCGGCCGGGTCAGTTCATACCACTGGCTTTCAAGATACAGATGGATGATATGCATCGATCCGTCGTTTTTGACCGGGATGGTGTTTTTGGAGACATCGACCTTCTTGAGCGGCGTGACGGTGAACCGGAGGGCGAGATCGCCCAGGAACTGGTCGGCATTCATGCCGGCGAGGTCCCTGATGAGACGGTGATATCCGTAGATGCGGACCGAGTCATGCGCAAAGAGGACGCTCATGAACTTTTCCGCATCAGAGGTCGCACGACCTTCAGAGAGCCGTCTTTCGAGAACATTGGCAGACGACTTCGCCCGGTGGTGACCGTCGGCGATGTAGAGGTTGGGAATCCCGGCAAAAAGTCCGGTGATCTTTTCAACGTCAGAGGGATCCGCCACCCGGAAGATCTGGTGGAGATTGCCGCCGGCAGAAATATATTCGCCGTCGGGCGTGTGGGCGGCGGCGATGCTGACCAGGGTCTGATGGATGAGGCCCGAGTCTTTATAGAGCAAAAAGACCTGACCGGTGTGGGCAGATACCGCATCGATATGCCGGGTCCTGTCCTCTTCTTTATCGTACCGTGTCAGTTCATGTTTTTTTATCGTATCATCATTGTATTCAGCTACCGAGACACAGGAGACGAGACCGGTGAACAGCTCGCCGTCAAGGGTTATCTGATAGATATAGAAAGAGGGTGTATCATCTTCAATGAAAAGTCCCTCTGCCTTCATCTTGGCAAACATTTCTGCAGCCCTCGCATAAATACGATCATCATGCGGATCGATATCCATGAGTTCCGCATCGGGACGAATGACCCGAAGAAGAGAACGTTCATTTTTTTCTATTTCTGCAGCAGCCTCTTCAGCGCTGATGACATCGTACGGGACTGACGGCACGCTTCGGTATGCATCCGGAGCGGGGCGAAGACCGGTGAAGGGGTATACGCTAACCATTATGCTATATTGGTTAGCGCCCAATAGTAAAAATAGCAAATGGTAACCTTTAGAGGAGTGGGCGGGACCGCCGCCGGCTGTCTGATCAGGAAGGCAACGATCGAAGATATTCCGGATATATACCGGGTCGAGCTTCTCTGTTTCCCTGATCCCTGGGATTATAAGGCAATGCTTGAGATGATGACGGTTTTTCTGACATCGTTTTATGTAGCAGAGGCGCAAGGACGGATCATCGGGTTTTCAGCAGGGGCTATAGAAGAGACCGATCAGGAAAAATACGGGCATATCTGTAATCTTGCCGTTTCTCCCGATATGCGGGGATTTGGGATCGGCAGACTTCTGCTCCGTAAACTCGAACGGGATTTTTTCATGCAGGGATGTACCGGATGCAGTCTGGAAGTGCGGGTCGGAAACACGCCGGCAAGAGCTTTTTACAAAAAGATCGGGTATGAAGATGTCATTTTGTTTGGCGAGTATTACAAGGACGGGGAGGACGCCGTTGTGATGATGCGCTGGTTCTAAATGTCTCCGAAAAATATGTTTATGACGGAAGACCTCGGATAAGAAATTATCATGATCCTGACTGATTTCATAAAGCGAAGAGCATATGGAGAATCAGTATTGGTGATGTTCTCAGCAGTTCTTTTTTTCATCCCCGATACACAAATCCTTCTGACCTGCATTCATCCTGAAGTTTGAACCATGCCTCCCGGCATTTTTCCTTTTCACCCAAAACCGATGATCATGTCTGGCGATTTTGCCGCATCAAACAACGAAGAACTTGCCGGTTATGTACTCTAAAACGGCGAATGGAGGCTTTATATCATAAGAACACTGATAAGAAATCATGAAAGAGACAAAAGATCTGATCGGAACGCCTCTGCCTTTGAAGGGTCTCACCGATTATCAGGAGGGCTCGGTCGTATCCCGGATGGTCATCAATAAAAAAAGCGGTACGGTGACGGCATTTGCTTTTGAGAAGGGTGAAGGACTTTCTGAACATTCTGCTCCGTACGATGCTCTCGTGATCGTCCTTGAAGGAGAGGCTGAGATCCCCATTGGCGGGGTATCCCATTTTGTCAAGGAGGGAGAGATGCTGATCATGCCGGCAAAGATCCCGCATGCGGTCCATCCCCTTTCACGATTTAAAATGATGCTCGTGATGATCCACGAGTAACATTTCCTCATTTTTAACATACATTTCGTATTCTGTCATTTTCAGAGATCCGCAGATATCCCGGAGTATTTTGAAAAACAGAATAGACGCGGTATGCCGGCCGGATGAATACGCTTTAAAAAAAGAATGATTTTCTGATCCAGACTTACAGAAGAAGAAGGACCGGTACGAATACCAGTGAGATCATCGACATAAGTTTGATCAGAATGTTGATCGAAGGTCCGGACGTGTCTTTGAACGGGTCACCGACGGTGTCACCGACGACAGCTGCTTTGTGAGCGTTTGAACCTTTGCCGCCGAAGTTACCGAGTTCGATATACTTCTTTGCATTGTCCCATGCTCCGCCTGCATTTGCCATCGTAACTGCAAGAAGGAATCCGCAGACAAGTGATCCGACTAAAAGACCGCCGAGAGCCAGCGGACCGAGGATAAATCCAACGGCGAGAGGCGCAGCGATTGCGAGAAGACCCGGAAGCATCATCTTTTTGATTGCTGCTTTCGTGGCGATCGAGACGGCTGACGTGTAGTCAGGGTCCGCAGTTCCTTCCATCAGGCCTTTGATCTCTTTGAACTGACGGCGTACTTCAACAACGATCTGCTGAGCTGCATCGCCGACTGCGGTCATAGTGAGGGCAGAGAAGAGGAACGGAAGCATGCCTCCAAGGAGGATACCGATGAACACTCTGGTGTTCAGAATATCGATCGTCTCAATGCCGACGGCGAGTGCGTAGGCGCTGAAAAGCGCAAGACCGGTAAGAGCGGCTGAGCCGATAGCAAATCCTTTTCCGATTGCTGCTGTCGTGTTGCCGACTGCATCAAGCGTGTCGGTGATATCACGAACAGAGTGATCCTGATGGGACATCTCGGCGATACCGCCTGCATTGTCCGCGACCGGACCGTATGCATCGACTGCAAGGGAGATACCAAGGGTGGACAGCATACCAACGGCAGCGATACCGATACCGTACATGCCGGCAAACTGGTAGGCAATGAAGATGGCAACTGAGATGATAAGAACCGGCCAGACGGTCGACTCCATACCTTTTGCAAATCCGCTGATGATATCAGTGGCCGCACCTGTCTGACAGGATTTTGCAATGCCTAAGGTCGGCTTGTAATCGAACGAAGTGTAGTACTCCGTGATAAGACCGATCATGAAACCTGCAATAAGACCTGCGATGGTTGCAAACCAGATACCCATACCAAGAGGGGCGGCAAACATGAATCCCATACCGAACTGACCGTATAAGAGGATACTCGTTATACTGTAGGTCGAGATGATGGAGATGATGATTGCGACAATAAGACCGGTATTGAATGCTTTGTGGATCGCGGAGCTTTCGTTCTTCTTTGTGCGAACGAAGAGCGTTCCAACTGCGGCTGCGATGATACCGAATGCTGCAATGAGCATCGGAAGGAGAATAAGGTTTAACGGGGCGATGGTTTCGCCAAAGAGCTGGGACGCAAATGCTGCGCCTGCAACACCAAGAGCCATGGATGCGATGATCGAACCGACATAGGACTCGAAAAGATCGGCACCCATACCGGCGACATCACCGACATTGTCACCGACATTGTCTGCGATGACTGCCGGGTTTCTCGGATCATCTTCAGGGATGCCTGCTTCGACTTTACCGACAAGGTCGGCTCCGACATCGGCTGCTTTGGTAAAGATACCGCCGCCGACACGGGCGAAGAGAGCAACGGAAGAGGCACCGAAACCAAACGATGCAAGGATCGACACAACAGTGTTGACACCGACAACGCTGGCAAATCCGCCGTTGATCGTTACAAGGATGATGAACACGATGGAAAGACCAAGGAGTCCAAGGCCGACCACGGACATACCCATGACCGAACCGCTTGCAAAGGATACTTTTACTGCGTCCGCGATTCCGCGTTTTGCTGCATTGGTTGTTCTTACGTTTGCTTTTGTTGCGCTGTGCATTCCGATATATCCGGCAGCTGCCGAGAGTCCTGCACCGATAACATAACAGAGTGCGGCCCACGGGGAGATGAGGATAGCGAGAATGACTGCAATAACGACGACAAAAGCTCCGATTGCACGATACTGACGATTCAGAAAGACCATTGCGCCAAGGTGAATGGCGGCAGCGATCTTCTGCATCTTCTCATCGCCAGCCGGCTCTTTCTTCACGATAGAGAAGGAGTAGAGGGCAAAGAGAAGGCCTAAAACGGCACATATTGGAGCGAGATAGATCAAATCCATAGGTATAGAAAACCTCCGTGAAATGGGAATGGTTTCTCCTTATGTTAATGGGCGGAGGAGCTAATAATACTAATCCTTTTACAATATCCCAAAGAGAAAAGCGAAATCAGTTAAAGAAAGCAGAATTTTTCATAGGCAAGCGTGAAAAGATCCACAACTACTGCCTCCGCCGGCGTCGGGGTGATGTTCATCAGTTTCTGGAAAGAAGTCTGCGACTGCCATGTTCCGGCATTTATGCCAAGGACCCCGCGGTACGAGATGACATCGCTGATATGGATATGGCCGGTGTGGATGATATCGGGCACATCGCGAATAACAAGAGCATCTTTGTCCGTGGAAAGAAGCGGCGTTCTTTGTCCGTAGATCGGGCCGAGATGCCGGCGCTTGAGCATTGCCTGCATGATCTCTCCGGGTTTTGTGTATGAAGCGCCGGGAATGAACTTGATCAGATCATCGATACTTCGCCCGTGATACATAAGGACGCTGACCGACTGGATATTGACGACTGCCGGATTTTCAACAAAGGTGACGTTCTCCGGAAAATTTCTGCGAAACTCTTCCGGCAGAGCAGGCTGGGGCTCGGCTCCTCTCACCGCATCGTGATTGCCCGGCGAGATCACGATCTTCAGCCTGTCAGGCAGTGCCGCCATAAGGTCGCCGACATGATCATACTGTTCATAGATGGTCTTGATCTCCAGCTCCTTGTCCTGATCCGGATAAATACCGATCCCGTCCACCACATCGCCGGCGATCAGCAGATAGCCGATGTCTTTGCGTTCATGCATCCATTCCGAGAACTTTTCCCAAGCTTTTGGCAGAAACGTATTGCTGCCGACATGGATATCAGAGATGAACACAGCTTTTCCTTTTTCTTTCGACGGGGATATCGTATTCGTCAGCGGGATCTCCGGCCGAAACAGCGTGTCGGAAAAGACCATCTGGGTCCTGCCCATACTGTCGCGCGCCAGCTGACCTTTCACGCCGATGACCTCGTCAGGGATGATCGATTCGGCCTCGGCAAACCCGTCACGGTTTTTGTTGAAAAGCACCTTGATCGATCCGGTCGGATCCTCCACCTCAACGACCCGGTGACCTTTCGCGCTGGTTGAGATCGTGGTCACCATGCCTGCAAGACCGATCTCCTGATCAGTGAACCGGTTGCCTGTTCTCACAAGAGCTTCGATCGGGATCGGATTCACCCTTCCGCGCAGCATCCCGGCCAATGCATCGTACCGGTCGCGAAACATCGCGTAAGACGATTCTGGATCCGCGAGAGGGACCGAACTCCCCTCCCGCCCGCAAAGGATCTCGGGCGTTCTGCTGACGCCGACATCCAGACGGTCGGTCCGAAGAGGGGTCATAGCCGGAACTTCCTTTGGCGTAACGACAGTCACACCGTTTGGAAGAGAGGCAAGGATCCCTTCGATGACCCCGGTTCCGCCGCATTCGCTGATATAGTTCACGACCTGGTGATGTACCAGAAATCCGGCATCGGCAAACCTAGCGACGATCTCACGTTTATCCATAAAAAAATGGTTCAGGTTAAATTAACTTTCCACTCGAAATGAAGGGGTTATTATAGTTCACGAAAGCGACTCGACAAAGACCCCGATCCTGCGCACGGCCTCGGTAAGTTTTGCACGGCCCACCGCATAACACGTACGGATGTGACCAACGCCGCTTTCACCAAATGCGCTGCCCGGAACAACGGCTACCTGCTGCTCTTTTAAGAGGCGTTCGGCAAACTCCTCATCGGAAAGACCGGTGCCTTCGATGGACGGAAACGCATAAAACGCTCCTTTCGGGATATGACAGGGAAGACCGACATCATTGAGACCTTTCACGAACAGGTTCCTTCTGATCCTGTACTCGGCGACCATCTCGTTCTTTGAATCCTCGGCGTTTTTCAGTGCTTCGATCGCAGCAAACTGAGAAGCCGTCGGCGCCGACATCATCACATACTGATGGATCTTGAGTGCGGCATCGCAGATCTCTTTTGGCGCGCAAAGATAGCCAAGCCGCCATCCGGTCATCGCATATGCCTTGGAAAATCCGTTCAGGGTAATCGTTCTTTCCCACAGCCCGTCGATCGACGCTGCCGATACATGAGAACCCTCATAGGTCAGTTCCGAATAGACCTCATCCGATATCAGCAGAAGATCATGATCGATGATGATATCAGCGATTGCTTTCAGATCATCTCTCCCCATAACCCCGCCGGTCGGATTGTTTGGGAAGTTGATGATCAGCGTTTTACTGTTTTGCGTGATCTTCTCCATCAGCGCGTCAGGCGTGACTTTGAACTGATCCTTCGCATCGCAGGGAAGAGAGACGGGTTTTCCTCCCGCCATGATCACTTCGGATTTGTATGAGACAAAACACGGATCGACAACGATGACCTCATCTCCGGGATCGACCACAGCGCGTACGGCGACATCGAAACCTTCCGACACGCCGGTCGTTACGATGATCTCGTTTGGCGAGTATGGGGTATGATACCTTTTTTCCAGATCTTTGGAAAGAGCTGAACAGAGATCAGGCAGACCGCGGTTCGAGGTGTACATGGTCAGCCCTTTCTCTATGGACGTGATGGCAGCTTTTGATACGTTCCAGGGGGTATCGAAATCCGGTTCCCCGACGCCCAGACTGATAACCTGATCGTTATCCATCGTGAGGACGAGGTCGAAGAACTTTCTGATACCTGAAGGCGGGATCTCGGCAGCTACTTTTGATACAAAATTTCGCATGATTGACCCGATTTAGAACGTGATCAGCTGTCTGTCCCGGTTTCCGGGCCGGGCCATTTCCACGCCCTGTTCCTTATACGTCCGCATCACGATCTGGGTCATGGTTTCCCTGACGCCGTCGATGGATGCGATCTGCTCGGCGACGAACCGGGAGATCTCCGCCATAGACTGGCCGGTGATGGTCACCTGGAAATCGTAGCTTCCGGTAAGGAGCCGGATGCTCTCTACCTGGGGGAATCTGGCGAGTTTTTCTGCGATACCGTCGTATCCCAGGCCTTTTTCCGGTGTTACCTTAAGGGAGAGTATAACGGAAACATCATCGACACCTAATGCCGAGTAGTCGATGACTGCCGTACACCGGCGAAGAATACCTGCCTGACAAAGGCTGGCGATCCTTTTTGTCACATCGCTCTCGGATACTTCCAGCATAACGGCAAGATCGCTTACAGGGATCCTGCTGTTTTTCCGGAGTTCCTTTAGGATTAGGGTGTCCTTTTCATCCATTTTTACTCACCTTTTTCATGATTTTTTACCAGAGGATGCAGAATGCCGCATTCCTGAAACCGTGAATCATTCATGATCACAGTACGTATGTCATTGGTCGGACTCTTAAAATAAATTTCCGTCGTTCTGCCGTGGCGGCCGTGAGAAACAACGCGGGTGGTGATGATTCCAAGCATATTGAGCTCGTTTATCAGATCCGAGACACGGCGGTGACTCAATGCTTCAGTGTCAAGTTCCGCGGCGACTTCGCGGTAGACGTTGATGACCGAGCCGCTGGTGAAAACTTTCTGACCGGAGGCCGCCATGAGAAGCATCGAACACAATACTATCTTGCTTTGTGCGGGGAGAGTTTTGACGCACTCACTCATTGTATCGGTCTCGATATTTTCCTGGGCGCCGTTGACATGTTTTACCATGACGCGTTCGGCTCCTTCGCGTTCGGCAAGTTCGCCGGAGACGCGTAAGAGATCAAGAGCGCGGCGTGCGTCGCCGTGTTCCTGGGCTGCGCGTGCTGCGCAGAGACCGATCACTTCATCGGAAACGACGTCCGGGAAAAACGCCATCTCGGCACGCTGATGCAGGATGTCCCTGAGCTGATCGGCATTGTACGGAGGGAAAACCATCTCTTCTTCCGAGAGGGAGGAAAGCACACGCGGATCGAGAAAGTCTTTGAAGGTGAGATCGTTTGAGATGCCGATGATACATACACGCGATGAAAACAGGTCGCTGTTTATGCGCGTCAGATTATAGAGTGTGTCGTCTCCGCTTTTTTTGACCAGTTTGTCGATCTCGTCCAAGACGATGATCTGGAGACCACCGGCCTGTTCAAGGACGTTTTTGAGTTCCGAATACACCTGATCGGTGTGCCATCCGGTGGCAGGGATGATGTTTTTGACCCGGTCGCTTGCTTTCAGATCATGACCGCTGACATGGTTTGCGATCTGGGCAAGAACGCGGTACTGGGTATCGATGGTTTCACAGTTGAGATGGACAAGTCTGCACGGGGAAAACTCCGAGCTCTCGTTTTCCAGCTCGGCTCCGACAAATTTGACCGTGGCTGTCTTGCCGGTCCCGGTTTTTCCGTAGATGAGGATGTTGGAAGGAGTCGCACCCTGAAGAGCGGGAGCGAGGATCTCAGCGATCGAATCGATCTGATCCATTCTGTGCGGGAGTTCCTTTGGACTGTAACTGTGTCGCAGGACCTCACGATTTTGAAAAATTTTATTAGGATTGATATATCTTTTAAAGAGACCTGTCGACTTGTAGGGTTCGCTTTCCATTGTAAATTTTTCCTTGGATATCTTATATGGTTTTTTTTCCTGATAATGTACCACTACTGCGAGTGGAAATAAGTGGGGGGATCTGTGAAGGGAATCTCTGAGGGGAGATAAGACGGATGGATGATAGTGAACTGATGTAAGAGGGGAGGGGAAGGTGTGGGATAAATTGAGGGGAAGAGAGGACAGGAGGACAGAATATGGGGTAAATTGGAGGGAGGAGAAGAGGAAGAAGACAGAATATGGGGTAAATTGGAGGGAGGAGAGGAGGAAGAAGACAGAATATGGGGTAAATTGGGGAGAGGACAGGGGGACAGAAAATGGGGTAAATTGGGGAGGAGGAGGAAGAAGACAGAAGAGGGGGTAAATTGGAGGGGTTGAAGCGGGAGTTAGAGTTAGGGGGAGTTAAAAGTTGAGGGGAGAAATGGTGATTGATTGTTAGATGGTGATAACCAGGTGTTTGATGGAGCGTTTGCTGATTTGAAATGATTGTAAGCGATTTAAGGGACCCACCCCTTTATTGCGAGTGGAAAACTTTTTGGAGAATGCAAAAGAAATGCAAAAGAAATGCAGGTAAGAAATGGAGTTTATTCGAATGCTTTATATATAATCTATCCAGAAAACAAAAAATTTTGGTTCCTGTATATATATCATTTGCTTTTGTCCGTATTTTTGTAATTTTTTTTCTTTGAAAAAATATTTTTTGGCTGCTGTTTCATCGTTTTTTTTGTTTTTATTTTGTTTTTATTTTTGATGTAAAAAAAGAAAACGTTTATATAATCAAAAGTCTAATTAATTATGATTTCAAAAATACATAAAATGAAAAACATTTTTTCAGTGATTCAAAAATAATTTTTCCACTCGCAATAAAGGGGTGGGGGACTTCTTTTGCAAATATTTGATAAACAGAAAAAAATTTCATCGATATCCTTCATTACCCAACTCACCAACCTCCGCTTTTCAACACTGATTATTGATTCAACCCGCACTCTTTTTTCACCCTCTGCTGCTCCTTTTCATATCCCCCTCCAACCCCTCCCCCTCAAAAATCCTCGCTTTAATCCTCATCTCCTGCTCATCTCCCTCCCCTCCTTTGTTACTTATCTGCTCCCTCTGCTGCCCTTTTCCGATTCAAAACAGGAGAACAACCTATTATCTTTGAACTCATACACTTCTCTTATGTCAAGAGAACACCGGGAAACTGTTTCGATAAAGACGGCCGTCATCACCGTTTCAACCACCCGCACAGAAAAAACCGATCTCTCCGGAAAGATCATCACTGAAGCATTTGAACAGGCCGGCATTCCTATCGTTTCTGCAGTCATCGTCAAAGACGACATCTCAGACATCAGATCCGCAGTTCTCTCTGCCCTGGATCAGGCCAACTGCATCGTCGTGAACGGCGGCACAGGTCTTACCCATGATGACTGCACCATCGAAGCGGTCTCCCCCCTCTTCATAAAAACCATGGACGGATTCGGTGAACTCTTCCGTCAGAAAAGCTATGCCCAGGTTGGAAACGCTGTCATCCTTTCCCGTGCCGCAGCCGGCATCAACAAAGGCCGCGTAATCTTCTGCATTCCCGGCTCTCCCAAAGCCGTCAAACTCGCAACAGAAGAGATCATCATTCCTGAAATCACCCACATCCTGACCCATGCAAACCAGTGATCCCTCCTCTCCCCTCACCCCCCCTTCCCCTTCCTCCTCCTCTCCCTCCCCTTCACTGCCGTTTCTCCTCGAACCTGTCCGGACACCGGAGCAGATCAAAAAAACCGCAGAACTTGCAGAGATCATCTGGACCGAACACTACACCCCCCTCATCGGCGCAGCGCAGGTCGCTTACATGATCGAAAAATTCCAGTCAGTTTCTGCCGTCACTGCTCAGATCCGACAGGGATACCGATATTATCTCATGCAGTCCGGCGGGATATCGGCCGGATACACCGCAGTCCTTTCAGAGCCGGTGGAAAAATCCCTCTTTCTTTCAAAGATCTATGTGGAAAAATCGTACCGAGGCAGACATTTCACCTCAAAGACCCTCGCAGCTTTGAAAAAGATCTGCCGCGAAGAAGATCTTGAAAAGATCCGGCTGACGGTGAACAAAGGCAATCACTCCTCACTCGCCGTCTACGAACATCTCGGATTTGTACAAGTTCAAGACATTGTCACAGACATCGGCGAAGGCTATGTCATGGACGACTACATCATGGAAATGACCATCTGATACGTCTCTTCGCGGCTGAAAGATCCGGTGTTGATCACACTCAGAGTGTCTATATATGCATAACAGGTCGCCGTACACTCGTAATAGCTGGTGAGATTTTTCTCATACTCTTCATACAACTCCTGATCATATGACTGACCAAGGAGTGTTTTCTGATCTGCTATCTCATTTTGCAGAATCCTCATCTCCTGACCCAGCGCCTCGATTGCAGAAACGATCTGGCCGCGCTCCTCCAGGATCGTGTCGATCTGCCAGGACGCCGAATAAGCGGCAGCTCCTCCTCCGACAAGGATCACCCCCTCCTCTCTCACGCGTGTCCTGTTTTTGTTTCTGTTTCTGATCAGAGCGGAATCCTCACCGATATAGGCAAACCTGGTCGTTTCGATCAGAATATACTCGCTGATCTGATTTTTACTCCTCCCGCTCTCCCCTTCCTTCGTTTTGACCGCAGCTGTCATATGGTTTTCTTCGCTCAAAACCACGACGCCTGCCGCATATCCGGATCTCGCCAGAAGGCCTGCAAGAAGGATACTCTTGTCATCACAGTCTCCCTGATCCTCGATCACCGTCTCGATCGGGAAGTTGACCTCAGCTCCGACCGTTTTATAGGGAATGTTCTGGACATAGGTCGTCAGCAGCTCGACATACTCATCGCCTGTCAGCCCGTGACTCTCTGCATACCAGGTAAAAAATCCGAGAAGCTTTGCATACATCTCATCCTGCGCCGGATCCTGCGCGATCGCCGCGTAATACTTCTCCGGCGAACAGCCAAACAGCGGCGTCGATTTGGATCCCTCATGTTTTGCTCCGTAATACGGGGCAAGGCCCAGGGTGATCTCTGCGCTGACCGTCTCACCTTTGAAAGGAAAATCGATTTCAACGACCTGTGTTGATGTATCGCCGGGATCTGCAGTTATCGAAGGATAGACCGTCGGCATCGCCCCCACGCTCACGGCCGATGAGATTATCATACCAAAGATAAGTACCGCCGCCAGGAGTTTTTTGAGTATCTTCATCTGCTGAATGCGAATCGTTGCAAAAAATCCGTTCCGATCTCTCTCACCAGCCGTCACGGGACTGGATCAGCCGCCCCGAAACGATCGTCTGATACACGTTTTCCCGGTTGTAGGGCTCGGAGTTGATCATATGCAGCACCGAACGTATCCTGTTCCCGGCCTCTATCCCCTCATTATACTCATCCAGATGAAGATCATATGCGGATCTCAGCGTCGTATTCGATGCATTCTCCGGGTCATCGAGCATCGTCTTCTCACTCCCGATCGTCCTGCCAAGACCGTTCAGCGCCTGATACAGAAGATCCAGAGCAGCATATGCCGTATCCCGCACATCAAGGATCGTCTGGATCTGCCAGGAGGCCGTATAGACATCCGTTCCATCACCGATCCGGTAAAATGCGTAATTCCCGTGATCGGATTTTTCATGCAGAAGCTCCGGGACCTCCCCGATGTAGGCATATCTCGTCGTTTCGATCAGACTGTATCCGCTGTTCTCATAGTCGGTCTGATACCCTCCTTTGACTCCGGCAGCCATATGATTGTCTTTCTTGAAAAGAAACACGCCGGCGTCATACCCTTTTTTGTCCAGAAGACCTGCAAGAAGAATACTCTTGTCATCACAGTCTCCCCACTCCTCGATCACCGTCTCGATCGGGAATTTTATCTCTCTGCCGGATGTTTTGTAGGGGATGTTCTGGACATAGGTCGTCAGCAGTTCTATGTACTCATCGCCTGTCAGCGAATGATCTTCTGAATAGGCGTCAAAAAACCCGAGAAGCTCTGCATACATCTGATCCTGCGCCGGGTCATAGGCGATCACCGAGTAATATCTCTCCGGCGAACAGCCAAACAGCGGCATCGATTTGGCCCCCGCTGATTTTGCGCCGTTGTAGGGAGCAAGATCAAGCATGATGTCACCTGTGACCCGGCCCTCCATGAACGGAAAATCCAGATGAACAGCGGTCGTCGAGGTGTCGGACTGATTCACCGGGATCGACGGATACGCGATCTGATCAGCGGCCAGACCGATGCCTGCCGCAAGCAGCAGAAGAATGAGAAGAGAAAAAAGGAGTATACGCGGTGTTTTCATCGGTTGTATGGAAATACACCGTATTCTGCTTTAATTGTATCGTTTTGACGGTCATCTCCATGCATCAATCATCGCGATCCGTTCCAGAACAAGTTCATCGATCCGGTCCGGTCCTACGACCTCAAGCTCCTCATCGGTGATGTCGAACTCCTTTTTCAGCGTCTCGTTCGCCGCCGAAACTTCTTCGGTCTCACAGACGAGTTTTCTGATCTCATCTTTTGCCCTTTGTGTTTCGCCGTCGAGGATCAGGACATAGACCTGGTTTTCACCTGCCTGCAGACCAAATCTCGGTGCAAGAGAACACTGTCTCTGGCCCGAAGCATACACCAAAATCTCCATCGAAAGGGTCCGGGCAATATTTTTTCCTTCGGCAAAAGACCTCTTCGCATGCATGACAGCCGATTCTATATGGGGTTTTCCGGCGATCTTTGCTGCGTCGAAGAGAACGATCGTTGACCCTGTGTCTTTCCCGATCCTGTTTATCGTTTTCAGCGTGCCGCTGACATCCTCAACATCCAGTTTTCCTGAAAAAATTTCCATCGTCATGTTCATTCTCCAAAATCGAAAAGGGTAGCCTGCGGTTTTTTCTCGGTCGGCACATCCTCTCTCTCCTCCTCTTCACGATCCGGCCGGCTCTTCTTTGCGGATCTGCGGCCGGCCTGTTCGAGAACTTTTTGTGCGATCGTTGCGCCCAGGATCGAGACGACCTCATGTTCTTCTGCGGCCATGAGCCCCTCCGGGTTCGTGATCCCCCGGTCGAAAAGTCTGCGGGCTCTGACGCGTCCGATGCCTTTGAGGGAGATCAGGGGGAGGAGCTCCTCTTTCACGCCGTGGTTCACTCTGAGTTCAAGATCCTGCATCTCACTATCACAGCAGGAGGCGAACTCATGACAGATCCTGCCCGCCGCATGCATGAGCCATCTGAGGTTTTCAACCACCGCGTGAATATCGCCGGCTCCTACCCCGAACCGTTCGCAGATGGAGTCTTCGCTGATCTCGGAGATCCACTCCTCGGCAACGAGAGCCGTCTTGATCGCTGCAAAAAACTCCTCGGAGATGTCTTCGAGCAGGAGTTCATCGCTTCTTTCCTTGAGGATCTTATCCACGAACTTTTCGTCCGAAGCTTTGAGATAAAATCTGAACATATCCGGCGTCATGCAGAGAAGGTGCAGCATCCCAAACGCCGTGAAGTTTTTCGCTGCAAGGCCGTCTTTGATCATCATGGCCGACTCGGGGTCGAGATAGAGCCGGGACGTCAGCGCTCCAAAGAGGGTTCCGTGGATCCCGTCTCCCTCTTTTTCGATCATCCCGGACTTTTCCAGATAGGCAAGCGTCTTCTCGATGTTTTTGTCGAGACGCCGGTGAACGGACTTCTGGCTTGCATAGAAGGATTTTTCCATGAATCCCCTGACTTCGTCCGCGGTCTGTGCAAATCCCGAGGTGATGAGTGCGAGGAGATGGCTTCTGAGTTCGTTCTCTTTCTGGCACTGGGAGGTGATGTCTTCTGCCGGCGCATCGATGAACTCTTCGAACAGCCGGTCCACGTCACGCTGTTCTTTGGCGATGAGGACCGCCTCGCCGTACGGATCGAGTCTTGGTCTGCCGGCACGTCCTGCCATCTGACGGTACTCGAGGACCGGGATCGGGTTCATGCCGGTTCCCCGCTCATACCGCTGATAATCCCGGATGATCACCCGCCGTGCAGGCAGGTTCAGTCCGGCGGCAAGCGTCGGGGTCGATGATATGCAGAGGATATCCCCGTTTCGAAATCCTTCCTCGACAGCCCCTCTCGCTTCACGCGGGAGACCTGCGTGATGGAACGCTGCTCCGGATTTTACCGCGAGGGCGAGATTTTTTCCGGACGCGGTCGTGTCGGCTTTGGCGATCCGTTTTGCGAGTTCGTCGAGTGCGACCGAGGTTTTTTTCAGCGTTACGGCCGCCCGTTTTGCGTATGCCTCGGCCGAACGCCTGGAAGAGACGAACACGAGACACTGCCCGCCCTCGTTTACCGTATCCAGAAGGAGATTCAGGTCGTCGTCCTTTTTCGGCGTTTCGAGCAGACGTTCCGTTCCGTGGAAATGGATCGCTCCGTTATAGTAGACCCCTTCCCGGAGATCGACCGGCCGCCACTCGCTCGTGATGAGGGCGGCATCCAGCCATTTTGCAAGGCTTTCGGGGTTGCCCATCGTGGCGGACAGACCGATGATCTGCATATTCGGGTTCTGGAACCTCAGCTGCGCGATCACCATCTCAAGGGTCCCGCCGCGGGAATCGTCGCCGATCAGGTGTATTTCGTCAACGACGAGAAGAGAGATGCTTTTCAGCCACCCGGCTTTGTTTCTGATGAGTGAATCGGTCTTCTCGGATGTTGCCACGATGATGTCGTACCGTCCGAGGTACTCGTCGCGCTGGTCCGGGTCGCCGGTCGCGATCCCCACCTTCACGGATTTGCCGCTGAAGTCTTCGTATTTTTCCGAAGCAAGGGCTTTCAGGGGAACAATATAGAGACACTTTCCTCCCTCGGAAATCTCCTTCTGCATCGCCATCTCGGCGATGAGTGTTTTTCCGGAAGCCGTCGGAATGGCGGCCAATATATTTTTCCGGTCGAATAAACCCGCAGTTACACACTCAGCCTGGGGAGGATACAGCTCCTCGATCCCATTTTTCAAATACGCCTCGCGCAGGTGATTTGGGATCGGCATTTCGTGTATTTTCATGAAACGCGCCCGGATGTATCAAGACCCCTTTGTTTCCAGTGGAACTCTGCAGAATCACTCATCATATTTATTGATTTTTATTTTATGCGGGCCGTCAGTAGTAGTAGTTCAGAACGTCCAGCTTTGCTTCCTTCTTTTTGCGATCCAGGAAGTTAAAGACGGTATTGTGATCCGAACCGTTGATGAGCATCGTGACTGCAGTGTGGGCATCGTTCATCTGGTCCGGCATGCCGATGATGCCGACGGTCTTTCCGTAAACGGAGATGAGAGCGCCGCTCATGTTTTCTATCTGTTCGCGTGCTTTTCCGTCGCGGCCGATGATCCTTCCTCTGATGCGTGCGAGTTTCTGGGGGGTGTCGGCGATATCCGAAAGGTCGATTAAGGTTAAGATCATGTCGTCGTCTTCGAGGAGTTTCTTTGCCCGCTCGGGCGAGAAGCCGCGGCCGATCGCTTTGATGACTTCCATCGAGCGGATCTCAGCAAGGGAGTCCTCTTCGTTGATGATCTCAATAAGACCGGACTGGCTGTCGATCTCCAGTGTTACGTGGAGGATTTTTTCCAAAAATTTTCTGGTGTCGCCGCCTTTTCCGATGATGGCGCCGATTCTGTCGTTGGGGATCTTTACTTCCTGTGTCATGATTTATATCTCGAAAAATTCTTCACCGACGATGTCCCTGAAAAGTTCGTGTTCGTCGGTTGTTTTGCATTTGGTGCCAAAAAATCTGTTGATGTTTTTGATGTCCCTGAAAAGGAAATTGTAGGCTCTGGGGTGTTCGGGAGTTACCGCCTGGGCCATGTCGATCAGGATGAGTCCGTTAGGCCCTGTGAGGATGTTGTACTCGGATAAGTCGCCGTGAACAAGGCGTGCTTTCTGATACAGATCGCGGATTAGGCCGATGGTTTCTTCGTAGCCTTCTGCAGGAGTTCCCGGGAGGCGAAGACGCATCTGGGGGTAGGGGATGTTTCCCTCTCCGAGGAACTCCATGATGAGGATGTTTCTGTCGAATGCGTACGGGGTCGGGCAGGGGATGCCGGCTTCTTTTGTCCTCGAAAGGTTGCTGTACTCTTTTTTGGTCCAGGCAAAGATGATGTCTTTGTGGGTCCGGCGGATGCCGGCGAATCTGGGATCACCAAGGATGTAATCGCTCATTGTGGTGAAGTTCCCGGTCCGGAGACGGTAGATCTTGACGGCGGCAGAGATCTCGTTTCCGTCTTCGTCGGTTTTTCCTGCAAGGAATACGTTGGCTTCTTTGCCGGTGGAGATGGATCCGCCCATGGAGGCGATGACGTTTTTCTTGACGAGTTTGTAGAGTGCTAAAAGAGTGACTTCGTCAAAGACTTCGCCGGTGACTTTTCTTGAGTCGGCGTCTTTGAGTCTGATGCCGAGTGCGGAGAGTTTCCGGTCGAGGTATTCGATCCTGTCGTCCTGTTCCTGGTGGTGATCGGGTGAGGATGCGGATCTTGGCGGTGAGCAAGGTTTGGGTTTGCGGGTTTTTTCGGGGGACATGATGGGGTTGATGTTTGGTTCAGCTGTGCTGTTGTGCTATATGTTTCATTTATAGGGTATTAGTTTTTGGGGAGGGGGCAGGTTGAATGTGCCCCCGTTTTTTGTTTATTTTGCGGGGGGCAGGTTTCAAAAATCTACGTGCCCCCAAATTCTGTTGATTTAAGGGGGATATCTGGGAAAAAAGCTGATTTGCTGAGTTTTTGGTGCGGGGGCACATTTTTCCCGAAACTCTGTATTTTGTAGGAAATAGGCTAATATTTAGGGTTTAGAAAATTTTCCCAGGGTTTTCGGAAAAATGTGCCCCCAAGATGGAACTCTGTTTGGAAGGAGTTGGTAAGGTTTACTCACCATGAAACATGAGTGTCGAGTTTGGACACGTTGTATTTTGCATACCTGTCCAACTCGTTTCCATCTCGTTTTTTGCGGGATGTTTTGGACACGTTCTGAAAACCGGACGTGTCCACGAAAATCTTTGTAATCCGGGCTTTTTGTCAAAAATAGCCTGATATTGGGGTTTTATTATGTTGGACACATTTTTTCCAAAACTCTGTTTTTTTGTAGTAATGAGGGTTAGAGGTAGGTTTTAAAAATTTTCCCAGGGTTTTGAGAAAAATGTGTCCAAATGTATTTTGGGTTTTTGTCGTGTGCGGACACATGAGGTATCCCACCGCGAATAAGCCCAAGCGGGCAAAGCCCGATTGAGGCGGCACGCAAGCCTTTGGATTGCATGCAATCGCGAATAAACGCGAATCGCATTTTTCCTGTTCCGCCCTCTTGACCTTCGGTCGCGTCACTACGCTCCGCCTGATCGGCTCCGCGTGGTCGTGACGGCGGAACGAAAAATGCTGAAAAACCCGCGTCGCGGGTTTTCTTAAAGGAGTGTTCGATATCCTTGATTTTTCAATAAATATGAAATGTTTACCCTGAGAAAACCCGCGACGCGGGTTTTCCAGCATTTTCCACGCTGGCGTTCCGGCCACGCGGAGCCGATCAGGCGGAGCGTAGGAACGCGACCGAGGAGTGAAACGACGAGGTCAAGAAGACAGCGTAAGGAAAATGCGATTCGCGTTTATTCGCGATTGCGTGCAAGCCAAAGGCTTGCGTGCCGCCTCAAATGGGCTTTGCCCATTTGGGCTTATTCGCGGTGGGATTTCTCATGTATCCACGCCCTGCCGATTATGATTTCTCAGCTTGGGCAGGTTTTGAGGTATAATTATATGAGGTGATGACTATTCTATCATATTATGGTGGAGAGACCGGAAGGGTGGAATGAGGATCTGTATAATAAGCTAAGTTTAGAATATCTGATCGAGTGTGCGAAAAATGAGCAGTTCGATGAATGGAATCAGGCATATGAGGCATATCTGAAATCTGAATGGAAGAGGCTTTTTCCGGATGAAAAATATGATCTGGGAAATATTGGTAAATTGTTTTATGATGGTTCAGAGTTTGTACGACCTGATTTTCAAGAGATAGATTTTACCGATGCCATTAAAGAACAAGCCTATTTTATCGATGCCCATCTTGAGGGAGCATATTTCATGAGTGCTAATCTTGAGGACGCCAATATCGACAGAGCTCATCTTGAAGGAGCAAATTTCAACGGTGCTCATCTTAAAGGAGTAAATTTCAACGGTGCCCATCTTGAGAACGCCAGTTTCGGATATGCCAATCTTGAGAATGCCTATTTCAAAAATGCCCATCTTGAGAACGCCGATCTCCATGATGTACATCTTGAAGGAGCATCTTTCAACGGTGCCCATCTTGAGGATGCCCGTATCGAATATGCCCATCTCGAGGGAGCACAATTCACCTTAGCCGTCGTAAATGGGGAGACTCTGTTTACCAACAACACTATAGATGATAAAACTGATTTCACCGGGACCTCTCTTTCCTCGGCTCGCATCGAACCTGAACTTAGAACCAAGCTTGAGAGAAACATCCGACAGCTTCGCTGGGAAAAATGGTATGCAAAGAATAAACTGTGGGAAATCCCGGCGAGAGTATTCTGGAAAATTTCCGATTACGGCAGCAGCACTCGTTCGATTTTGTTTACCTTTTTGTTTTCGAATTTTATCTTCACGATGATCTATCTTGCACTCCGTGATGCTAATCTTTTACATGGAACGATTCTCTCATCTGGAAATGATATCCTTTTAGTTTTCATGCAAACGACCCTGGTCCCCTTCGGCATATTGAGCATCAAGCTTACTGACCTCTCGCTCTTTCCCGTATTCATTATCTTTATTCAGGTGATTTTCGGCTACACCATTCTCGCAGCTTTGGTCACCAGAATGGCGATCATGTTCCAGAATCTGAGTCCATAGACTCTTCTTTTTTTCACGGGGAAGTCATAACGGATAAACGGGGATATTTTCACCGTGGCCCCCATCTGAAAAAAAGAGGCGGGTATTTTTGGACGCATGAAAAAACCAACCGCGAATCGGCGCGAATCCCGCAAGCCTTTGGCTTGCTCCTTGAATCGGATTTGCTTATCCTCACTTTCGCAATCCAGCTTCGCTGTCTTGCTCATCCCTCATCGGGAGCGTTCGGGCAAATCCTGTCGCCGCCCCGGCGGCTCCTGTGAGGGAATTATTCATTGAGCTGTCCTAAATGTGAAAAATGTTCTTTTTATGACAATCTGAAAATGAGAAGTAGAGGGGGGAATCACCAGTGGGAGGCGCTGGGGCGCCGACAGGATTTGCCCGAACGTTCCCGATGAGGGACGAGCCGTCGTGTCCTCAGAGACGACGAGCGAGAGTGAGGAATTGCAAATCCGATATCTCTCGCCCGTAGGGCGGATTCGCGCCGATTCGCGGTTGGTTTTTCTCATGTGTCATAAGCTAACCGTAATCTTCCTCTCAGTGATTTGCGAATCTTTTCGAACGCGGTTAAATATCTCATGAGTCCCCGCACCCAACCACCCCCATCCCGATCTTCCCCTCACCACTCAACCGTCAGCCCGACCCCGACTTCATGCACCGGAATCACGAAATGGACCGCTGCTTTCACCGCAAACGAAGTACAGTGACAGGGATACATCTCGGAGATCCCCTCGTTTTTCATATACGAAATCGTCTTCTCTGCCCGCTCATCCATCTTCTTCATATGCCAGCCGCCGATGATCCCGAGGACCGGTTTATTCGTCAGCTCTTTTGCATACGCACACATATTACAGATCCCTGCATGCGAACAGCCGGTAATAACGTAAACGCCCGACGCCGTTTCATAAATCAGCGCCGAGTCCTCCAGAATATAATCCGGGACATATCCCTCCGGCGTTTTTCTGGTGTCCATCTTCGGTCTCTGCTCGAACTCCTGCGTGATCGGGATCTCGCCAAGGAACGTGATATGATCGCTGATTTTGACCGGATCCTTCGAGAGAATCAGGCGGGTCTTTTCCCGCATGGTCTCTTCGGAGACGGGCGAACCTGTCAGCAGATCGCCCCGGCGTTTCTCGGCAAACGTATCAGGATGTGTGATCACTTGAAACGACGACGTATCGAAGCGTTCCAGCAGATGAGGCAGTCCGCCGGTGTGGTCGTCGTGCCCGTGAGAGATCACGACCTTTGTCAGAGCCGACAGATCGATCCCGAGCTTTTTCGCGTTCCGGATAAAAAGATCCGAGTAGCCGGTATCCAGCAGGATCTTCTCCTTCCCGTCCTCGATATAGAAGCACAGTCCGGGTTCTCCGTAAAAATATTTATCGATATAGGTGTTGTTGTCAACGAGTACAGTCAGTTTCATGTTTGTTACCATGGTTTTTTTCCGGCAAACCAGCCGTGTTCTTCCCAGTACGCTGCATCAGATTCAATAAACCGGTATTTTTTCTGCACGAATCTCATCAGATAGAAGAGCATCCTGACTTTGAGCCGCGGCCCGGCTCCCTGCTGTCTTCGAATTTTTCGGGCTGTTTTCTTGACTTCTTGTGCAAACGCCGCTCTGCTCTTTTCGGTGACCTCTGTCCAGTCTCCCGCCAGGACCGCATTTTTGAAACTGTAGGTCCGCCCGACTCCCCACCAGTCAAAGGAATCCTGAACATCCTTTCCTGCACTCCGCATCCCGGTTTTTGCGGCCGTTATAATAACAAGTGCCTGTTTGCGAAACATCTGCGGGTTTGGCTTGTGTCCCATCCACCGACAACCGAAGTGGTCTAAGAGTGCCTTGACCTGGCCGGGCACATGGAACACATACACGGGAGCAGTGATAATGATCAGATCCGCATTCTGCATTGCCTCCTCTATCGGCTGGATGAATTTGTAGTGAGGACAGGTTGTGGTGTCGGAAAAACAGTTGAAGCATCCGGTGCAGAATGCCGGCATATCCTTCGGCAAATGGAATTCGGTGACCGTATCGCCGTCTGCGAGTTCAGTTAGGAACTGCTGGGCGATGTTGTACGTACTGGATTTTTCCGTACGGCTCGTTCCGTAGATGACGGTGATTTTCATGAGATGATGGAGTATTGGGTTTTCGCGATGTTCTATTTTTTCCTGGGGGAGATCCTCTCCTGTTTTTTCAGAGGCCGGTTGGGAACTATGGACATATGACCGCTGTATTTTTTTATCAGGGCAGTTAAAAAAGGAAAATTAGTTTTTATAGCTCTGCACGTATGCATAAGCATCCGCGAGAAGATCCGTGAGGGCATCGCCGCATGCGGCTTTGAGATCCATCGGGTGGATCTTTCCTCCAGCGTATGCGGTTTCAAGCTCTGCATAGCTGTGGAACTCGAGGTCCCCGCCGAATTTTTCCGGACGGCGGATCGCGATGGTGTCCATTCTCGGGAAGACGTTGTACCGGAAGATCTGCAGGATCGGGTTTCCTTCCGTCTCCGGCGGGCAGAATGCCTTCTTCATCTTCTTTTTGATTTCCTCGGGCGAGTCGGCGACCGAGACGACGTTTCCTTTCGAGGAGGACATCTTTTCGCCGTCGAGACCGTTGACGATCGGCGTGTGGATACATACCGGCGGTTTGTATCCAAGCGTCGGGAGGTGTTCGCGGGCGAGCATGTGGATCTTTCTCTGGTCGATCCCTCCGACCGCTGCATCGACATTGAGGGTCGGGATATCGACGACCTGCATGACCGGGTAGACCATCTGGGAGACCATCGGATTATCCATCGCACGGCCGACCTCGTCCATACTGCGGGTGGCACGGTTCAGAGTGATCTGCTGACAGAGGGTCAGCACTTCGGTCTGGTACTTCGGGGTGAGCTGGACGTCCGTTCCGAGAACGAACTCCGCGCCTTTGAGACCGACTGCCTCGATACAGGCTTTGTTGTAGTCGGAAAGCTCTTTGATCTGTTCGAAGGTTCCTTTTCTGTTCAGATAGGCGTGCAGGTTTGCAATCAAGACCACGACGTCAAATCCTGCTGCTTTCATATCCATCAGTTTATTGATGGTCACCAGGTGACCGAGGTGAATCTCGCCGCTTGGTTCATAACCGGTATAGACCCGTTTTGTTGGTTTGTTCAACAAAGCTCTGAGTTCGTCTTCGGTGACGATCTCAGCCGTATTACGGGTGACGAGTTCGTATGCGTCCATATCGGGATATGTTGTCCGTGAAATACTATAAAGGATGTGTGAGAGAGTGTGGACCGGGACACGGTCTAACATGTAGACAGGTAAAAAAAGGAGAGGTGTTTATTTGGAGGATTTTCATCTTCCGAACTTTGAACCGGATACGGCGATCGTGATGATCAGGACGACGAGTCCTGCCACGATTTTATCCAGCACTGAGGGTGCGTATTTCATACTGGATTATTGCCTCTATATTATCATAAATGCGGTGTTAACTACAAAAATATTGTTAGTTATCCAAATATTCGAATGATCAGGCAAATAATATCCGATGCCTGGAATGCTCATGTTTCCATGGCGATGCGTTCGCCGCCGCCCACTTCTCCACGCTCCATTCTGAAATAGGCATTATTGGCATCCGGGCTGAGCGAGTAGTACGAGATCCCTCCTTCTTTCACCTCGGTAAGTAATCGGCCGTCGAAATTCTTCAGATGAAAATACACGGTGTCCGGAGATTTGCCGATGATCCCGGCGATTTCGTGGCGTGTCAGATTTGGATGAAGATATAATGTTTTGAAAATCGATTTGGTGGTTTCATTTTCCAGAATGCTGTATATGACCGGTTCTAACGATTCCTGATCGATCGGGTGTGCAGAATAGTACGTTCTTCCGTTCACTTCGGCTGCAAATATTTTCTGCTCGATCTGGAGCCGGTGAAGCTGATAGGCAACGGATCCCCGGGAACTCTCCACCCCGTTGACGATCTGTTTTTGCGAGCAGAATTTGTGCTGCCGAATGTAGGCGAGGATCTTTGCCGGGGTCGACTCCGGATTTTTTTCGGGAGATTTCCGGCGGCAGAAGACGATGAAGGTACCGCAGATACCAAAGATCGTAGTAAGAAGCGGAATCATCATTGTTCTGGTCATGTCTCCAAGAGGCGTTGGTTCAAAGTAGTCAAAGTATGAGCCGATATAGATGGGAAGCACCTCTTTCCAGTAAACAAGGTTCAGCCATCCGGTAATAGTCACTCCCTCAATTCCGTCATCGACAGGAACTATCTCATAGTCGATCGGGGTTATTACCAAGTCATCTTCGCCGGGATAAGTATAATAGAAGTCAAAGGCACTCGCTGGTCCACATACACCTGCAAGTACGCAGAAGATCACAACCCATAGGAAAAAGTGAATTTTGTGTCTAAACAGCATAGAATTGTAATGTGTATGGCTGAGTACCGCTCACCGATGCCCCATTAATAGATATTGTTCATAGGCCTGCTGCAAGGTTTCCGCTTATGGCAAGGGGAATCACTCCATTTGCTACTCCATCAAATGAATCGTAATACGGTCCATATGAAGATTCATCCGGTTTTTTTATCAGCATGTAGAGAGTATTTTGCGTATTTCCCCATGAGAGAGCAATCTCAATTCTTGTTTTACCGGCAGGAAGGAGATATGAGTGACTCTTCCATTCCCCTTGGGTAATTGTATCGTAGAGCGGCGGAGCTTTGCTGCTATCGGTAAATTTGTACCAGGGAGTTATCGTATACTTTGCGGCATTCTCAGAAAAATCAGCTGCACCCGCAGGCATTACACAGCATGTGGTCAAAAGGAGCATGCCGATCAACAGAATCTGTATCTTCATACGTTGGTATGTTCTGTTGTTTCTTTGTTATAAATACATTGAGCCTAGTATCCAATTCTGCCTCTTTCCCTTTACCTCTTGAATACATGAATTGGAATCTATGCTCAATGTATTGATAATAGATGAAAAAGAAGGGATAGGTGTGGATTGAGTTACAATCTACAAGATTATCAAAACGAGGGTTTTCCTCTGGTGTTGCTTACGTATCTGCGATGAGGACTCCCTCAAACGAGATTAAAATGAATTTTACTAAACGACGTATTGAAATTATATCACTTCTTCTGCTCATAATTGCAGTAATTTTTATTTTTCCAATAAGTGCAGAAACTGCAGACGGTGATAGCGTACCAATTTTTACCCTCCCTGGTAAAACAACGATTTATGACATGAAAATGATTACAGAAGAATCAGAATCATCTATAAATTACGAATCTTTGAAGATTCCAGAAAGTGTTATAGCCTCATCTGATGCCAAAAAAGCATCAGGCGAGATAGCAAAAGATTCAGAAATCTATGATGTGATTTGTTTCAACAACCCCATTCCCAACCGTCAGGCTGAAATCACACTTCCAATCACATTATACGGAAAAGACTATCTTCTTCTCCTTAAAAGAATGAATTTTGAAAACATTGATGATGGTATTGATTCCTATGAGGGCGTGATTTCAGGCATTGATGACTCGCATGTTGTTTTGACCGCAGATATGGATAATATTCTTTGTGGATTTATAAGCTATCCTGGTGAATACATCACCATCTCTGCAATTCAGGCAAGTGAAAACAGCCGAACAACTGGTATGCCATTGCATATCGTATATTCAGAGTATGATATGCTTCAGCCGGATGAACCGATCGAATTCTGCGGAGTCAAAGATCAGATTCAAACGGCCCCATTATCTGAAAATATCGTAAAATCAGCTGGATCAAACTCAAAGGGACCATATGACACGATTTATGTTGATGTACTTGTTGTAACCGACGACGCTTTTTACTCTAGTAGCTGGGTAACAATCGCTCAAAGTTACATTGCAACAGCAAATTCAGTCACCAGTTATGGTAGAGATGACGTAAAAGTTGTTTTAGTACCGCATTATGATGTCTCTCAAAAATCTCAGTTAAGTGCTAATTCTTCAATTACTACATATCCTTTAGAGACTCTGGCATATTATTATCCGCTGTCGACTTTAGACTCTTTGAATGTTGATTTGTGTGTTTATCTTGGGGGATATGATATTGAAGGGGTGAATTATAAAGCTCAAGGGATGTCATGGGGATATGATACCAGATATGCATGGTCCCAAATGGTCTCTGATGCGAATGATTTCCCCTCTAATATTTACAATGGAAACGATTATGCAAGAACATTCTGTATCATTCATGAAATTGGACATTGTTTCGGAGCAGTACATGAACAAACATACACATGGGGATTATTACTTAATGTAAGAAATACCGTTATGCTTAGTGAGTATTATGGGAGTCCATTTAACTTATTCGAGTTTTCCTCACCATCTTATCATGGGGATTCGACACATAATAATGCACAGATAATTAGAAATAATAAAACCAGTGTTAGTTTGCACACGTAAACTACATCTGTAATCATGACTGAACATACCAAAAACACAAAAGCAAGTGTCATCTGCATGGCACTCATCTATTTTTTGCCGCTATGCATTATATCGGCATATTTATCCTGGATCATACCACTGTTAACATCCCTGTCAAATTCTCTCACAGACGGCATGTTTGCAGGGCTGATGGTTCTTTTGCCGCTCGCCGCTCTGATCGGAGTGATTACGTATAAGAAAACAGTCGGCAGGGAAACCACAAAATGGTTCACTGTCCTTATACTTGCGTTAGTTCTTTTGCTCGTCATCAACATCGGCATGGGGATCACAAACATCATCGACGGAGCCTTTACTTCTCCGGCAATGCTGACGAATTTCCTGCGAACACCGATTTGGGTCACACCTTTCTATTTCGTCCTGATCCTTGCCCCTCTCTTCTCCCTTGTTGTTCCAAAGCTTTGCAAAGGACAAAAACCGCAGAAGATCCTGTCGGGCGTCTCGAAAGGGTTTGCCGTATTCAGCTTTTTCTATCTGATCTATTCTACGTTTAGCGGGATAGCAGGAGATGCATACGATGTTGTTGTCCCCGGCATGCCTCCCGCTTATCCCTGGTATATATCCCCGGTATTTATGTTGAGCCTCGCCATTATCTGGGCCCTCTTTGGTCTCGCGGTCGGAGCCTGTATGATTTGGCTGTGTCGAAAATCTGAAAATGAGGTGTACATGCGTACCAAATGTGATGAAAAATGAACACAATGCAGAATCCAAACAGACCTGATATTTGAATACTACAATCTGCGGATGTGATCCCCCCCTCTATTTTCTCACTATTTGTCTCACGATTCCGACGGATACATTCTGCATTGGAGTCTATGCTCAATGTATTGATAATAGATGAGGGAGAAAGGGTAGTTTTAGTGTTGTTGAAGTTACAACAACGGTAAAAATTTTATGAAGAGGAGAACACAGTAAAATGATAAAAATTCTATCAAAACTGCTATCAGTATTCGTCTGCTTATGCATGCTGACGGTAATTGTGCCTGGTGTTTGTGCAAGTGAAGCATTTTCATACTCAGGAGAAGATTCTTTAAGAATTGCTAGTTCCGATAAACAGATTGAAGAAATATCTCAACCAGAATTATCGAAAGCTATTTTTTCCATCGATGGTGCAACAACTGATGTAAAAACAGGCATCACATTAGATAGCAAAGATACAGATGAATTAGAAAAACAATACGGCGTCTTGAACATTCCATCAACTGTTCTTACCTATGATGCAGTATCTTTCAAGACCGTGAAGTTAAACAAAGAGGGGGAAAATTCCATAAAAGTTTATTTATACGGCAAAGAGTACGATTTAATCCTTGAAAGATCTAATTTTGAGAATATTGATGACGGTATTGATTCCTATAACGGATATATCAAAGGTTTGGATAATTCAGTTGCATTATTCACCTTTGATGAAAGTATGGGGAAATCTCTTGTTCATGGATTCATTGAGTTCGAAAATGAGCAGGTGTATGTAGTTCCTGTTCAAACACGGGAAAATGGATTGAAAACGGACAATCCTTTGCACATTATATATTCATCAAAGGGTGTTGCAAATCCAACTGAAGAACAGATAGCAGAAATTGAAAAAATATATTCAGAAAATACAAACCGGCTGGGAGTTACGTTGCCGGATGCAGGTAAATTTCCGATCACATCTGATTTACCGTCAAGTTATTCTCCATCCAGCTGGGCAACGGTTTATGTCCTTGTAGCAACTGATTATGAATTCCATGAACTAGAGACGAATTGGGTTTCTTCAGCACAATCCTATATGAATCATGCTGCATATCAGTATCAGAGACCTGATATTGGCGTATTTTTGAATGTAGCTGAATATGATGATTCAAAAAAAGCCATATTGTCAAATGATCCACGTAAAACTTCAGATCCATTTGAATTATTTAGAGAAAAATTTCCAGCATCGTATCTGGATAGTAAAAATGCAGATATTGCTGTTTATATGGGTGGAAATGATATAACTACTGGGGAATTTGCGACTGATCAAGGTATGGCTTTTGGGTATGGACGGTATCCTGACGATGAGTGTCGCTATACTTGGAGTCAGATGGTCGCTGATAATGTTCCATTTTATGGTTTCGTATATGATGGATCGCTCAATGCAAGAAGATATTGTGTCATTCATGAGTTAGGACATATATTCGATGCAAATCATGAAGATTCACAGGGCACTAATAAAGCATACATGTGGGTTGAAAATAATGTTCAGAAACGTAGTGTCATGTGGAGTTGTTATTTAGGCGCAACGAATACCTGTGAATATTCATCTCCAAGTTATCATGGTGATAATACACACGATAACGCAGGTGCCATCAGAGCGGTAAAGCATAACATTGCAGCACTCGTGTGATTTAATCAGATAAGGTACAAATAATGGACGAAAAATCTACAAAATCTAAAAAAATTATTTTTGACATTCTTATTCTGATCATTGGATTGAGCATCGGCTATGCCATTATATTTTTTGCGCTGGGTCTTGGAGAAGGGAGCTATGTATACCTATTCTACTCATCAGAACCTGATGATGATCACTCTGAGTGGAAGATATTTGTTCCAACAGAAGAGGTTTTCCAAAAGTATCCTGAGTTAAAAGAGCTGCTGCTCACGAGAAACACAAGCATTAATCTGTCAAATCCAGATGAAGTAGAGACCTGGTCTCATAAAGTTCCTGTAAAAACTAGACAGAGATGCAATGAACTTCGTGAATTCTTATATCACAAAATTTTCTACTGGGAGGGGGAGTATTACACTGCGGCGATACCTATTGAGTAGGGATGCATACACCCATTTTTGCTTGAAAGCCGCTCTGAACTGAAACCTCTGTATGTCCGGACTAATTCTCACGATCCCGACGGATACATGCTGTATTGGATTCCAGGCTCAATGTATTGATAAGAGATAAGGGAGAGAGTAATGCTTGTATCGTTGAACGTAAGCCACATGTAAAAGTAAAATCTCTCAATGTCAGGTATACATAATGGACGAAAAATCTGCCAAATCTAAAAAAATCATCGCCGGCATTCTCATTCTGATCGTTGGCTTGAGCATCGGGTATCTCATTTTCTTTTTTGGTGTAGGTCTTGGAGATACGTGGGGCATGACTTTGTATTATATACCTAATTACGACCTCAATAATATTACACATAGTACTATGGAACTGGTTGTTCTGACAGAGGATGATTTCAACAAATATCCTGCATTAAAAGAGGCTTTCCTTACCAGAGATACAAATGTCGATACCTCGGACCCTGAAAAAATAATATATCAGGTTAATTCTGTCGGGATACAAACCAGGCAGCAGATCAAGGAAATTAGAGAATATATAAAGAACAAGATTTTTTATTGGGATGGGGGATATTACGTGATGACCATGCCTATAGAATAGAGAGATATCCTCTATTTTATCACTCTTTGTCTCACGATCTCAAAGGATACATTCTGCATTGGATTCCAGGCTCAATGTATTGATAATAGATGAGGGCAAAGGTGTAATTGTAGATCATAGAAACCATCTCCACAATCATACTTAGATTTCATACAACTTGCCTGATTATGACTGAACAAACCAAAAACACCCAACGAAGTGTCATCTGCATGGCACTCATCTATCTACTGCCGCTATGCATTTCTTCAGCAGATTTCTCATTGAATCTATTATTGCCAAGAACCGTGACCGACGGGCTGTTTTCGAGTCTGATGTTTCTTCTGCCGATCGCAGCCCTGATTGGGGTGCTAACGTATAGGAAAACGCTCGGCAGAGAAAACACGACATGGTTCACGGTCCTTATAATTGCCCTTGTTCTTTTGCTCGTCATCAACATCGGAATGGGCATCACAAATATCATTGGCGGAGCCTTCACTTCTCAGGCAATGCTGACACATTTCCTGCGAACGCCGATGTGGGTCACAGTTCTCTATTTTGTCCTGATCCTTGCGCCTCTCTTCTCTCTTGTTGTCCCGAAATTTTGCGAAGCACGAAAACCGCAGAAGATCCTGTCGGGAGTCTCGAAAGGATTTGCCGTATTCAGCATCTTCTATCTGATCTATGCTATGTTTCGTGGAATAGCAGGAGATGCATACGATGTTGTTGTCCCCGGCATGCCTCCCGCTTATCCCTGGTATATATCCCAGGTGTTTATGTTGAGCCTTAGCATAATCTGGGTCGTTTTCGGTCTCGCGGTCGGAGCCTGTATGATTTGGCTGTGTCGAAAATCTGAAAATGATGTATGCATGCGTAACGGATGTGATGAAAAATGAACACAATACAGAATCCAAATAGACCTGATATTTGAATACTACAATCTGCGGATGTGAGACTCCTCCCTTTATTTTATCACTATTTGTCTCACGATCTCGATGGATACACTCAGCATTGGATTCCAGGCTCAATGTATTGATAATAGATGAGGAAGAAGGTGTAATTGTAGATCATAGGAACCATCTGCACGATCGTAATTAGATTTCATACACCTTGCCTGATCATGACTGAACAAACCAAAAACACAAAAGCAAGCGTCATCTGCATGGCACTCATCTATCTGGTGCCGCTATGCATTTTATCGGCAGATTTCTCATTGAATATATCTTTGCCAAACACCGTCACCGACGGACTGTTTGCGAGTATGATGTTTCTTCTGCCGATCGCAGCCCTGATTGGGGTGATAACGTATAAGAAAACACTCGGCAGGGAAAACACGACATGGGTCACGGTCCTTTTCATTGCTCTTGCTCTTTTGCTCGTCATCAACATCGGAATGGGCCTCACAAATATCATCGACGGAACCATCACTTCTCCGGCAATGCTGACGAATTTTCTGCGAACATCGATGTGGGTCACCGCCCTCTATTTCGTCCTGATCCTTGCCCCCCTCTTCTCCCTTGTTGTCCCAAGACTCTGCGAAGGACAAAAACCGCAGAAGATCCTGTCGGGAGTCTCGAAAGGGTTTGCCGTATTCAGCTTCTTCTATCTGATCTATGCTATGTTTTATGGAATATCAGGAGATGCATATGATGTTGTTGTCCCCGGAATGCCTCCTGCTTATCCCTGGTATATATCCCCGGTATTTATGTTGACTCTCTGCATTATCTGGGTCGTTTTCGGTCTCGCGGTCGGAGCCTGTATGATTTGGCTGTGTCGAAAATCTGAAAATGATGTATGCATGCGTAACGGATGTGATGAAAAATGAACCTGACACAGAGCCCAAACATAAAACTCCTCTTCCCGATCTATTTTTTACCGATATTTATCTTTGGAGCGTTTATTGCCTGGAATTTTTCAAATATAGGTATCGAATCCATACTCTCTGCAGGTCTTTTCGTATTGACGGTAGTGCTTTTCATTGGAACGATCCTCTGTTACAGAAATAGTGATGGAGCAGTCAAATCCCGCTTCGAATTTCTCGCAGTATTTACTGCATTACTGTTGATCGGTGAGATCGGATTAGGGCTCATATCCGTTATGGCCGGAGGGGGTTCACAGCTCACTGTTTTACTTAGGATGTCTGTTTGGCTGACACTGATTTACCTCATACTGATCGCCTCGCCGATGATGACATCTTTGATTCAGAAGGTATCGGCAGACTTTGCATGCGGAAAAATGATGAAACGAATCTCGTATACATTTTCCGTTTGGGGTTTTGTACTTCTTGTCTGTTACATCATTTTGTCGGTTTTGGGAGATGCGAATGATGTCGTGATCGAAGGAGCCATACAAACAGTTCCCTGGTGGATCTCAACGGTTCTTATAAACACGGTCTTTGCGGTCTGGGTTATTCTGGGTGTCGCCGGCGGACTGCAGCTTGTTTTCGGATGTAAAAAAGATGACACGTAGACGTTTTGAAGGGAAGGAGGATAATGCAATGAACAAAGACCCCAATCACGCGAAAAAATATGGGTATATATTATTGGCAGTCCTCATTCTCTTACTGTTCATACTATTTTCCCCTCTTATGGCGGAATCCACCGGTATCTTTGACAGTAAGTCAATGATATTAACCTATTCATCATATCCTGAAAAACCGATCAACCACGTATGGAACGAATCCGGATATGCGATATTGAATATTACTGATGATGATTTCGAAAAATATCCTGAGTTGAAGGAGTTGTTTCTTACGAGGGATACCAGTATAAAAAAATCGGACCCTGGAACATATATCCCTGTATTGAATAGTGTACAGGTTCTGACTCGACAACGAATCGATGAGATCCGGGAAAAATACTGCATTCACAAAATTCTCTACTGGGAAGGAGAGTATTATCAGGCAGGCATCCCGTATTCATAACTTTTTTAGCTCTTCAATGGATCGAGTGGAAAATAGATGTTTTGACTCTATCATCCCCCTCATTATTTATTACCTATAGAAATTGACCTGTTTTCTATTGCCCATAATATTCACGAGTCTGTTCAATGGATACACTCAGCATTGGAATCTATGCTCAATGTATTCATAATAGATGAGGGAGAAGGTATAGTAATGATGGTTCTAAAAACCAGCATCTGATGAAATCTACGAGGACATATAATGATGAATGATAAAGAGTTTTCCAAAGATGTTATGAAAATAGCATTAGGTGTTGTATTAGGCGTTGTATCTGCCGTTTGTATTTTATTTATCCTGAGTGTGGTTGCATCCGGCGTTGTCCTTCTCGTCGCACAGATCATGTCGTGAATACCGCCCGGGATGATGATTGAACAAACCAAAAACACCCAACGAAGCGTCATCATTGTCGCCCTCATCTATTTTTTGCCGGTATCTGTATGGCTACTGTATATTTTAGTCACTCAATATTATGATCCTGCAATTTCGGGCAGCCTTGCTCAGGTA
The DNA here is from genome assembly GCF_012062385.1 of Methanocorpusculum sp. GPch4. Classification (NCBI taxonomy): domain Archaea; kingdom Methanobacteriati; phylum Methanobacteriota; class Methanomicrobia; order Methanomicrobiales; family Methanocorpusculaceae; genus Methanocorpusculum; species Methanocorpusculum sp. GPch4. Next base: position 55,207 of record NZ_SIJA01000080.1, read on the forward strand.
TTCCTTGCCGGAACCTCTCTCCTTGTGATAATTTCCGCAGCCCTCCTTCTCCTCCCGTTTGCCGGGGCGATACAAGGTCTCCGGATGCACACTCTGCAAAAACTTCCCTGCATACTGATAATTACAGCAGTCATTCTCATTCTCGGTATATCTGTATGCTTGATGTTCATCGGAAATCCCCGTTCATTTGGAGAAGCTCTGCGACTATTTTCCTTAGATCTCTTCTTCATCTCACTGATTTTTACGCCTCTCTACTGTCCGGCGGCATTTATGCTTAGACGTGAATCTTCGAAGAAGGCAGCTTCTGCAAAAATATCAGGCATCTGTCTTGGCATTGCCGGATTAGGTATGGCATATGTGTACTTCGGCATCTATTGCAGCGTCCAGCAGTATGATACATCACTTAACCTGATAAAAGACATATGGTATTATTCGATCTGGGTATTACTCATCGGTTTTGGCATATGGGCAGTGATCGGCGTGACAGCCGGAATTCTGACACTTGCATCATTAAAAAATAGAGAGGATCTGCCGTAAATCCTTCATCCAAAAGGACAGGGGATCTGCGCTGCGTCCTATGATCCAGGAGTTATTCCCCTTCCAGGAAGAACTTCACGACCTCTTCCGGGAACATCGTTCTTTTCGCGATCTCCTCAACGGTCATACCCTGTGCCCTCAGTCTCCGGCAGACATGCATCATACTCTCGCCTACTTCGATGATATGCATGTCCGGATCATAGAATCTCACAACTCTCTGACCCCATGCATACTCCTTCACCGGATGGACATACTTCACACCGCACGTTTTGAGGCGTTCGACGGATGCATCGAAATCCGGCGCCTCAAAATAGAGCTCGGCGTCATTTCCCTGATACCGGATCTCTGAGGCAGGTTTATCGATAAACCCTGTCCAGGTACTCTTCGACTGAATCGCAAACGACTCGGCAAACGTCACATTTGCTCCAAGATCCATGGTTATCTTCTGATCAAGGACCTCGATATAGAACTTCTTTGATGCTTCGATATCATCAACTACAATTAACGGGCAGATAAACTTCATACTTTTGTCTCCTTACCTCTCCACCAGAGGTACCATGTTTCTTTTTTTCTAAATAAAATACAGCCGTCCAGAAATCCCGGCCAGTCATCCGTGAAATCATACCCGGTCAGTGTAGATACAAATGCGCAAAGAAACACATCATGGGTCACGCAGACCGAGATCCCATCCTGGAATGCCGTATTTTTCAAAAATGCAGACAGCCTTTCGGTTCCCTCGGCTATCGGATAATGACCCGGCAGCGTGCCGGTTCTGATATACTGAAGGGTCACCGTCTTGGTCGGATTTTTCACATAAAAACCGCGGGTCAGCTCGTCATCGAAGATGTATGCCCCGGGGTCGCCAAGCTGATCGTTTGCCTCGGGTTTTTCTTCGGTTCCTCTTCCGGCAAGGATCAGTTCCGCGGTATGCATGCACCGAAACATCGGGCTTGCATACGCTTTGACCGGCCGGCTTCCGAGTCTCTCGCCAAAGGTCAGCGCCGCCCGCTCTCCCCGGGTCGTGAGTTTTTTCTGCGAACCCGGCTCTCCTTTGATGAACGGTTCTCTCTCGGCGTGCCTGACGAGAACGACGGCGGCATCCCACTCGGTCATCTTTAGAATAGTGGGGATCGGACTCTCTTCTCCGATGAATCTGACAATTCCGGAAACAGGATACGGATCACCCGGGGGATCGGCACGCCTGATCTCCTGTCCTGTCCTGTCGATAACGAGCCAGCCGTCTTCGTCCCGGACGAGGGCCTCGCCGTTTCGAAAACTCCGGGCATCAAAGTACCAGTCCCCATAAAGCATCTCGCCGCCGGTCGTGATGTGGGTCGCTCCGTAATTTTTCCGGTAGATGACCGCGGTTCCTTCGACGAACTCCTCTGCATAGAGATAGTTGTTGTGTCCGATCCGTTTTCCCTCTTCGTTGATGTGATAATACTCGCCGTCTGCTGTTTTGACGACAGCACAGTCGTCGGCGTAATCCCCGGTCCAGAGATACCTCTCCTCATAGACGGGATTTCCTGCAAAGTCGATGTGATATGCTCCGGAATCATCGAGGACGGCGGCAAGACCCGGGAATCTGAACGGCCCGACCGTTTTGAACCGTTTATCATAGATCGGAGCCCCGCCGAATTCGTGATACGTCCCGTCGGAACTGGGTATTGGAAGATCCATAAAAAAATTAGCGAATGGCTGTAAGGCCAACTGCTTTATTCGTGATCGAAATCGATTCCATGGCGGTTTTTACATCGCCCGCCATTGCCCGGATACAGTCCACGGTCTCCACAACGACGTCGGCTTCCTGGTGGATCGCCTGGAACAAATAGAGGTCGGTCCCGTCGAGGACCGAGAGTGAGTCGGCAAAGATGCCGTTCTCCCAAAGATCTCCCCTTGGCCGGAGCAGATCGGAGGTGAACTCTTTGAGTTCTGCCGTGCTCGTGATACCCGTGCTCTTCTCGATAAGACCGAGACGGGAGTGGGCTTTGATCAGTTCGATGACCTGCTCTTTGGTCGCCGGATTTTTCAGCTCCATATTGATGAAGTGCATATGCATGAGGGTCGTCGGGACGATCATCGCGGAGGTGACGATGCTGATATGCGGCAGAACGCTCTGCACATCGGGACCGTGATGGGACGGGATGGTGACCGGATTCAAAACGATCGCATCGATCGGTCCGCGTTTGATGTCTCCGGGATCCCCGCCGCGGCGAACCATCGTCGCCCGGACTTTTTTCACGCCGAAGACGGAGTCGATGAGTTTGATGATCCGGCATAGACCGGTGGTGTTGCAGGAAACGACCCGTGCATACTGTCTGCCGATCGCCTGATCGTAGTTGCAGGACGAGTTGAAGGAAAAGCCGGCGAGTTCATGCTCCTCTCCCCCTTCCCAGATGGCTTTTTTCTGGTACTTTTCGTAGAGGGCTTTGTTTCCTTCGCCGACTCCTCCGGGCGTTGCATCGACGACGATGTCAGCTTTTTGGATCATTTCTTCGACCGAGCCGGCGACTTCGAGGCCCGCTTTGATGAATGCATCTTTTTTGCCGATGTCTGCGATGTAAAGAGGGTAGCCTCTTTCTTTGGCAACGTATGCTTCTGCGCCCGGTTTTGTTTTGGAAACGCCGATTATTTCCATATCCGGCTGACAGGAAACCGCGTCGGCGACACGTTTTCCGATCGTTCCGTACCCATTGACTGCAACCTTAATCATTACAGTATGCTTTTCTTTTTTGATACATAAAAGGGTAGGTCTTCCGCTCTTAAGGAGGGAGGATCTGCGGGGACGCCCCCTCTTCAGCGGATGATTTTCCGGATCGTTTTTCTGTTTGTTTAAATCAGTTAACTTTTGAGAAAATATATGTGCATTATTTATCATAAGTCCATCATATCAATAAAGATACATTTTGGAGGTTTATATTATGGATTCTCTTATCAACTGGCAGGCTCTGCAAAAACTCAGTATGCCGCCGATGCCCCCTCACTCGCAAAACGGGGAAAACATGTGGGATACGGCGGCAGTGATGTACAATAAAATGGCGGCTCTGGAAAAACCCTCTCGTTTCTCCTGATCTTCTGGGTGTTTCGTCAGGTGCATGTATCGGCGCCTCGCTGGCCATACTTTACAGTATGGGGCCGGTGATCATTCAGATCTGGGCGTTTATCGGCGGGATCATCGCCGTATCGATCACGGTCGCGGTTCCCCGTCTGATGCATAACTCCTCGACGCTGATGCTTGTTTTATCCGGTGTGATCGTCGGCGGGCTGATGTCTTCGATCATGGGGGTCATCAAGTATACTGCCGATGCTGATACGGCGCTGGCAGAGATGGTTTACTGGGCGATGGGATCTCTGGCCGATGTGAAGATGATCGATCTTTATTATATCGCTCCCTGTATTCTGGCCGCGGGTTTTGTTCTCCTGTTGTTCAGGTATCGTCTCAATGTTTTATCGCTTGGAGAGGAGGAGGCAAAAACTCTGGGAGTCGATGTCCGAAATGTCCGCAGGATCATAATCGTTTGTGCCACGCTTTTGACCGCGAGCGCCGTCTGTCTTGCCGGAACGATCGGGTGGGTGGGTCTTGTGATCCCTCATCTTGGAAGGATGCTTGTCGGTCCGGACAACCGGAAGCTGCTGCCGGCTGCCGTGATTCTTGGTGCGGTGTTTATGGTCATGATCGATATCACGGCCCGGTGCCTGACAAGTGCCGAGCTGCCCCTCAGTATCATCACCGGTCTGATCGGCGCACCGTTTTATTTCTATCTGCTGATACGGCAGAGGGCGTCTATTACATGAAGCTGGAAGTACGTGATCTCGGTTTTCATTATCCGAAACAGGAAAGGATGATCTTTTCCGATGTCTCGTTTGGCATCGATAAGGGCGAGGTCATCTCTATTCTTGGAACGAACGGTGCCGGAAAAAGCACACTGCTGAACTGTATGGCGAATCTGTACAGGCCGGTCCGCGGCGAGATCCTTATCGACGGGCGAAATCTGCGGGATATGCGGTCAAAGGAGGTGGCAAAATATATCGGATATGTTCCCCAGGTGCATAATCCCGCCTATGCCTATTCGGTTCTTGATTTCGTTGTTATGGGGAGAACGCCCTATATCGGGATGTTTCAGACGCCAAAGGAGGGGGATTATTCTGCGGCAGAGGAGGCGCTGCGCTGTATCGGGATCACTCATCTGATCGATAAACCGTACACGGAGATCAGCGGCGGCGAACGGCAGATGGTCACGATCGCCCGTGTCCTTGCCCAGCAGCCGGATGTTATTCTGCTTGATGAACCGACCGCTCATCTGGATTACGGAAATCAGATAAGGATGACCAGGCTGGTGAGAAAACTTGCAGATTCCGGATATGCGGTCATTTTGACGACGCATATGCCGGATCATGTGATCATGCTGCAGGATAAGGTCGGGATCCTGGATCATGACGGGCGCTTTACGTTTGGAAAGGCAGAAGATATTTTGTCGGATTCGCTTCTTTCAAATCTGTACAGTGTGGATCTCAAGCTTGTGTATATCGATGAGGCAAAACGGGATACCTGTGTTCCTTTTGCATACTGAGAGTTTTTCCGTCAGGAAAGTCCACATTCAAGACGGGGAAAACCAGATCGGGATTCGAGGATCCCCGTATCTCCGTACCATCTTTGGGATGGAGCACGGTCCTTTTTTTGCGCGAGGGTGCGGGATACCAGCTAGTATGCCACGTTGATAACCAATTGGTTGCGCACAACGAGTTTAGTTAATTAACTTTACTTTATTCACACACATTATTCTAATAATACATTGAATATAATGTGCATGCTCAAAAATCGGATTCAATGAGCAATACTTGTTGATCCGGCCGCTGTCTTACCTGAGGGGGACAGAAGAGTACTTTGGAGTTATTTTATGAACGAAAACACGAAAAAATCTGCAAAATCCCCCATGCAGCATGCATGGAAGATCCTGCTGGTTCTGCTGTGCATCGGTCTGCTCGTTGGAGCGGTCAGCGCAGCTCCGACGACTTCTGTCGAGATCTCCAGGATCGCGGCTGACGGAACAACCGTTCTCGCAAACCAGACGGTCACTTTTGCATGGATGAAGGAGAATCTGCCGATCACCGGTGACGGCGTAACGCATTACGGTCATCAGGGACCGGTGTTTGACGAAGCATCCGGCTACTACGGAGATCCCTGGGACCCGCAGGAGATCATCAACACTGATGATGCCGGGGCCTTAAGGGGAACATCCGTTCTCGATCTTGCTTCATTGGTTGGCGGTATCCCGGAGGAAAGCACCGTAAAAATCATTGCAAAAGACGGGCTTTCCCGAACATTCAGTTCCAGTTACATCCTCTCTCCGGAATCCCGCATGGGACCGCTGGTCCTCGTCTGGGAAGTCAACGGCGTGAACGTTTCCGCAGCAGCAAGCGGCGGGGATGCATCAGATGGTATGCGGATCTACTTCTTTGCCGATGATCATGTCTTTGGAAATTATGATATGCTCCAGACTATGCCGGAAAGTGACCGGTACAACTACTCGAATATCTATCCCTCGACCCGAGGATTATCTGTGCAGTATGTTGACAGGATCAAGATCTACACCGATGAAACAGAGTACATACCTGAACCAACACCAACCGTAACTCCGACTCCCGGACCAACGTATGATCTTGCCGGCTTTGACCGTGTGATCACCATTGACAATGGCCAGATCACTATCCCTGCTGACACGCTAGGAAGCAGCAGTTCATTGAAAACTGACACTCCTGCCGGAAATAATTCAGTTGCTGCTATGGTGTACAACACCTTCGGCAGTGATGTGACATTCTGGAAAGGCGGAATGACTGGAGATAAATTCAACCTGGATACATTACTTGGAAAAACCCACAAAAATGGGGGCTACTGGTATCTTTTCGTGAACGGTGCAGAACAGAGCATCGCGAACTGGGCATCTGGTCTTACCATAACCTCAGGTCAGGTCGTCGAGCTCGTTTATGATTCCGACACTTCCGGGGTTGCAAACTTTACCGTACGGATGAAAGCATCCGATGATCCGATGTACATCTATGATAATGTCTTGGATATTGGAAAGACGGGGACGTTCACCGAAACTATTAACGGTGTCTCGTATGAAATCCCCTGGTATTCTCCGGCAGGAATTCTCAAGAGTCTTGACTTCGATGCTGAGTATCTTGTCAGACAGAATGATAATCTGTACTTTGATTCCTTCACCGATCTGCAAACAGGAAAGGTCTATACAGGTGATTACATCAATGCCTACAATGCCGCCAATTTATCTGAGACACTCCCGGTTAATGCAGAAATTCTTCCCGGCGACGTGATCTACATCCAGTTCGGCGGGGATAAAAACAAAATCGAGGGATCGACCGCAGTTATCCGCGCTGAAGTGTATGCCGCAGGAAAAACCGCTACCTGGCCTCTCTTTTTGAACGGTGCTGTCGATATCCCTGTTGATAAGGATTACTTCGAAGCAGATGCATCGACCCATTCCCGCGTGACCTACACCGATACCAACGATGATGTCTGGAGCGGCGTTCCCCTGAGAGTATTAGTAGGTATGACGGATGACATTGAATTAAACGGTGTCTCCCATTACACCTTCAACTCGACACGGGCAGCCTCCGGCTACACCATCACCCTCACCAACGGCGACGGAACGTCGTCTGCAGTCAACGCGAACGTCCTGCCGGCAACCCGTAACGCTGACAAGACTTACACTGATGATTATCTGATCGCAGACACACTCAACGGCGTGAAAACCGCTCTTACCTTTGTCGGTTCATCCGTACCGGCAAAACTGACAGATGTTCGTTCGATCGACATGGATGTTTCTGCATTCGAACCCGCGACCGAAGTCTGGTCTATCGATCTCTTCGGCAGGATCAACGGCACCCTTGCAGACACCTTCATCTATCTGGCGGTCGACAGCGGATGTGCGCCGACCCACAACGTGACCTACACCGATTCGAACGGTGATGTGTATTATGGAATGGGCATGAGCACCATTCTTGGCTGGGTCGATGACGAACACCCCCACTCTCTCGCATCCGAAACACTCGCGGGAGGGGTCACGATCACGTTTGCAAATGATGCAGGCCAAAAAACGACCGTTGACTCAGATCTTTTCAAAGACGATACAAAGAAAGCGATCATCGCCGTCTACAAAAACGGTGCAAAGATCACACCCACATTCATTGGTGAAGTTGTAGATACCGCAGACCGTATAACTGATGTTTCAACCATTACATTCACCAACTACCGTAATCCGCCCGAGATCGAGGGTCTGACCGTCATCAGGAAAACCGCTGACGGCACGATTCTGAATCAGACCTATATCTCATGGCAGGAAATGCGCGATACCTTCCCGGTGATCGGTAACGGAACCTATAACTACAGTATCCAGGGCCCGATCATGCCCGATTATATCGGGGAATACGGCAACTGGGATGAAAACGAACAGTTCCCTCCCTGCGGAACTGCCGATGATCCGCGGTTCAAAGTCAATGATCAGGTCAAAGGAACCGCGATCATAAACCTTACCGACCTTGTCGGCGGTATGGATGCAGGAGATCAGTTCAAGATCATCTCGATCGACGGGAGATCAAAGACCTTCACTGACGGATACAGGTATCTGTACAGCCCTGATCCAAAAATGGGAACCATGTTCCTTGCATGGTCTGATGACGGTATTGACGGACCTGCCGGTTACGGTAATCTGTTCCGTCTTTACATGACGTCGGATGACAACATCTTCAGTCTGTGGGATATGCATGAAAGTATGGCGGAAGACGACTGGGGATTCTATGCAGGCACCTATCCGACCCCGGCTGACTTCTCTGTCTACAAGATCAACAAGCTCGAGATCATCGTCAGTGATACAGATTTCACCTACGAATACACCGCAGATACCGGAGAGGTGGAGATACCCGCTGCAAAGATATCCGGCAGTGATGTCCCAAAGACGGCGGCAAACAACTCTCTGATAGCTGCAGTCTACAACACGCTTGAAGGAGCAGAATTATACTTTGGCGTCAAAAACGAGGTAACCTACTTCAACCTTAATTCCTATGACGGTCACACACACAAATCCCCCTCGAAAAATGACAAGTGGTATGCCTATATCAACGAGGTCGAGGTTACCGACAGTGAGTGGGACAAAGTAACCGTCTCAGGCGGTCAAACTGTTCGTCTCTTTTACGATGACACTACGAATGGTGCAGCCTACAATTACTCCATAGAAATCACAGCGCCGGACAAAACCGCTGTTGTGGTCAAAGGAAATGTAACGATCCCAAAAGAACAGATAACCGCAGGCATTGCCAAGGAAGTGGATAATGCATCGGTCATCGGTGTTCTGTACAACACGTTCCCGGGAATGCTGTTTTACTACGGCGGAGATACGGCGACGTACTTCAACGTAGAGTCATACGAAGGTCACACGCACAAAAAACCATCAAGCAATGACAAATGGTCTCTTTCGATCAACGGAGTCACCTTAGGCGGCAAAACCGATCCTGACTGGAGTCTTGTTTTCGTGGAAGACAAAGACTTTGTTTCCCTGACGTTTGACAATCAGACCGCCGGAACCAAATCCTGCTACAACCTGACGATCGAGACGGCCCCTGTTGGAACCGTCATCCCGATCGTTGACGGCGAAGTTGTCATTCCCGCAGCTGACATCTCAGGAAGCGATGTCGACGTCAGCGTTCCGGGTTCATCACTTATCGGCGTTCTTTCAGGTATCGAAGGTGTCGGATTCTACAAAGGAGGAAATCAGGGAGCATACTTCAACCTTGACTCCTACGAAGGTCACACGCACAAAAAACCAACCAAGGATGATAAATGGTACGTTTCTCTTGACGGTGCTGAAGTAACCGAACCAAACTGGACGACCGTCTCTGTTTCTGACGGTCAGCTCATCCGGCTGTTCTTCGATGAAGTATCGACTGGAAACAGCTATGAGTATCTCTTCACCGCTAAGGGCGGAGCGGCACCCGGCTGGTCGGTCAAACTGATCAACGGAGAGACTCAAACGACCCTCACCCAGAAAGAGTTTGAAACACTTGCAAAGAAGTACACCGCATACAACTGCACCGACGAAGACGGTGTCTGGAAAGGTGTTCCCTTATACGTCCTTGCCGGAATCGTTGACGATGAGGATGCCTCCTCGTTTAATGAAAACCTTGCCAATATCGGCTACAGTATCCGGATAACCGATTCCCAGGACAAACCCTACTCGACAAACTTTGACAGCGCGGTGATCGCAAACGACAACACCATTATCGTTTCTAACACCCTCAATGGAGATCCGCTCCCCGAATTAACAACAGGCGGAAAGCCATGTGCACCTTTACAGATGAAAGGTGTGTCAGCAGGACAGCTTATTGGAAACATCGGAACCATTGAACTGATCGATGTTCCGGAAGAAGGAAACCTCCTTTTCCTCTCAGGAAAAATGGAGAGGTATATTACTCAGGATCAGTATGACAACAGTAATCACCACTTCGTAACCTACGGCGATTATGAGGGTATGCCTCTCTACACGCTCGTTTCAACGGTTGACGACGTCGAGTCGGGAACCCCGGGGACCTACTCGAGCAGTCACTTCACCCTGAACACTACTCTCATTTCGACCGCTCCTTACACGATCCTCATCACAAATGCCGACGGGCAGACACGTGAGATCGCATCAAGCGAGATCGTATCAGGAAAAACGGGAGCATTGAATTACATCATTGCACAGAAAGATGATGGTTCGCTCATACTTACCGGAAACAGTGTTTCAACCATCTTTGAAAATGTCAGATCCATCGAACTGAAAGGCGAAGCTTATCAGGGTGATGACTGGTATATCCTCTTGAACGGACCTGAATTTGGTGTATACGTCAGCAAGACCGAGATCGAAGAGATGGTCGGATGCGAGTGGCACTACAAAGCGTTCACTGATCCGTATACCAGTGAAGTCTGGTCAGGAATGACGCTTGCATCTCTCGTCGGGTATGTTGATGATTCAACGATGCCGATCGGTTCGAACCATGGAGGATCGTTCAATCTTCAGCTTGCCCAGAACGGGTACACGATCATTCTGACGGCGGCAGACGGATACAGTGCGGAAGTAGACAGCAAAGATCTGGCAGACAACAAGAACGGATTCATCATTGCAAACAAAGTCGACGGACAGGATCTTTTCAGATCCGAGAACCTGAAGGAGAACAAATATCCGCTCAGACTTGTCGGCAGCGAAACCTATCTGAATACAGGCGATGCAAAAACCTCGAAATTCACGAGTATCGCGGTCGGCGGTCTGGTGAAGATCGAGCTCAAAGAGTTCGCACCGGAAGCGGCGTCTCCAAAGCTTACCATTCAAAAGTATGATCCGGCAGGAAACATAGTTGCGAGCGAAGAAGTTTTGTGGTCCACGATCTGGTCTGATCCGACCTCCTACCCGGTGATCGGCGACGGCGTAACGAAGTACTCGTTCCAGGGACTTGTGATGGAAGAAGACGGTGAGAAGATCGGCCAGGGTCTTGGCTGGGATCTTGAAGAGAAGTATCTCGCCGGCAACTACAAAGTTTCCAATGCGGTCAAAGGAACCGCGGTTCAGGATCTTACCGATATCGTCGGGGGTATGAATGCGACCGATGAGATCAAATTCATCTGCAGCCTCGACGGCTGGACGACGACGCTGAACTACTCGAACATCTATACACCGACGGTCAGACAGGGAACGGCGTTCCTTGCCTGGTATGCTGACGGAAAGACGGTCCCTGAATATTCACAGGGTCCGCGTCTGTTCTTCACGTCTGATGACAATGTCTTCAGCCACGCTGATATGTACTACTCGCTGGATGAGTCCTACTGGCACTACAACAGCGGCCGTGCATCTGCAGGCGGTATTTCTGCCCAGATGGTGGATGTTATCAAAATCATCCCGAAAGCCGAGAGCTGGACGATCGGTCTGAACGGCGCCATCAATGAGACCATCGACAAAGGATACTTTGAGGCAGGATTGACCTGCACATTTGCAAACGGTACGGTAGCTGACCACCAGGCATACTACACCGATGCGAAAGGCCGCGTCTGGGCCGGTATGCCGCTTTGGATCCTGACAGGATTTGTCGATGATGAAAATTCCCATGTCGGCAATTCATACAACAGGACCCTTGCATTAGAAGGATACAACATTACGGTCGTTGGAGAAGACGGATCGACCGCTGTGATCAGCAGCCGCGATGCGTTCATGAACAACAACTATATCGTTGCAAACACGCTGAACGGGACGCTGCTTGGCGTAGATGACGGCTGGCCTCTGCGGCTTGTCGGTGCAAATGTCACCGGGGCAATGCAGATAAAAGGCATTCAGTCGATCGATCTTGACCTGCAGCCTGCCGCCGAAAAGGAGCTTGAGTATGACAGCACGGTCGTTTTGAGAAACACAACGCTTTCCGTTGATGTGAGCGGCAAGGCGTACGATGTCCAAAGCAACACAGTTCTCGGCGTCATACTCGAAGCAGGATTAGAACCGGTGATCGGCACGAAAAAGTGGGATGCAGCAGGAATTCTCCTATTCGACGGACTTACCGGATATGAAAGTGATGATCTTGCGGAATGGACCATTACTGTCAACAATGAAACGACGATAAATGGATACAATGATGCAACAAAGAATGTCGCAGTCAACATCTATGAAGTGAAACCCGGCGATGTGATCACCGGAAAGTTCATTGGAAACGACGGGGTCACCGTCAGCCAGGAGTTTAGCATCACCGTAGAAAAGCCTCAGGTGCTGACTATCGGCGGTCCTTCAGTTCTGATTTCCGGAGTTGAGGGAACCTATTCATTTGACTGTCCAAATGCGGCAAAGATCATGGTTGACTTTGGCGACGGCGCAGTCCAGACCTATACCGCGGTCGATGGTGCCGTCATTGCAAAACACACCTACACCCCAGCCGAGCAACGATCCTATCAGATCTCGGCTGCAGCGTACAGCAGTGCCGGCGGCGTCATGAAAGATGCGAAGTATTCCGTAATGGTGAAACTGCCAAAAGCAAAACCAGCTGCTCCGGTTGTAACCAATACCTCTAACGTTATTTCAACGCCATCCGGCAATGCTACCCAGATCTCCAGCCTCATCATTGACGGCTCTGATCTCATTGCTCCGGGAGCAATTCCCGCAATTCTTGTAACAGACAACTCGTCAGATGTCCCGGCGAGCGGATCGTATGGGCAGGTCCCTGAAAATGCAGGGCTCCTTGCTGTATTGAACATCAGCCTGACCAATGTCACCAATCCAGACAACCTTAATTACACTGCAACCTTCCAGGTATTCCTTAACAAAACAGCAGTAGATCAGTTAACTGGCAACGATCCAACCAAGATCACTGCATACAGAAATACGCTGGTCGATTCCGTGTGGACCCAGGTCCCTCTGAAGACGACATACAACCAGACTGCGGACACTGCGGCGGAGTATGCCTATGATGTGGAAACACCGGGCTTCTCGTACTTCACATTTGCCGCCGCCGCCGCCTCAAGTTCAGTCGTTCCGGTGAGCCCGCCTTCAAGCGGCGGAGACAGCGGTGACAGCGGAAGTCCAGTCACTTCAACGCCTGTTGCAACACCAACTTCAACTACGTCAACACCGGTGCCAACACAGACGAAGGAGACTTCCGTCCAAACCCAGACACCTACCCCGACATTGACCGAAACAACGGCTAAACCCACACAGACCGGCTCACCCGTGCCGATCTTCGGGCTTCTTGCAGGACTCGGGATCGGAGCGCTGATCCTCAGAAGAAGATAACAACACTCCCTTTTTTATTTTTTGATCATTACTCTATCCCGGAAATATACAATTTTGTTAATTACATATAATGTACATGATTAACAATTTTTATTTATTGTCTGCTGGCCAATCAATATACGCTTGTGTATGGAGTGGATGAGACGTGTTCCCTCTATAATAAAATCTAAGAAGGCGTTACTATTGATAAATCCAGATAAAACAAATCTTTCATCCCGGTCATCAAGATCCAGAATATATACGTGGGTTTTGATCCTGCTGTGTATCGGGCTGCTCGCCGGAGCGGCCAGCGCAGCGCCGACGACCTCTGTCGATATCTCCAGGATCGCGGCTGACGGAACAACCGTTCTTGCAAACGAGACGGTAAGTTTTGCATGGATGAAAGCGAATCTGAACATCACCGGTGACGGTGAAACACATTACGGTCATCAGGGTCCGGTGTTTGAAGGAGATCCCTGGGACCAGAATCAGACCATCAACACCGATGATGCCGGAGCTTTAAGGGGGACATCCGTTCTCGATCTCGCGGAATTAGTTGGCGGTATCCCGGAAAACAGCACCGTAAAAATCATTGCAAAAGACGGGTTTTCCCGAACATTCAGTTCCAGTTACATCATCTCACCGGAATCCCGCATGGGGCCGCTGGTCCTTGTCTGGGAGGTCAACGATGTGAACGTTTCCGCAGCAGGAAGCAGCGGGGATGCATCAGACGGTATGCGGATCTACTTCTTTGCCGATGATCATGTCTTTGGAAATTATGATATGCTCCAGACGATGCCGGAGAGTGATCGATACAATTATTCTAACACCCCATCAACTAGCTATCCCTCGACCCGAGGATTATCTGTGCAGTATGTTGACCGTATCAGGATCTGCACCGATGAAACCGAGTATGTCCCCGATGAACCTGCTGCCCTGACCATTACCGGACCAACAGTTCTCACATCGGGAGTGAACACGCCGTACACCTTCCAGCATCCAAACGCGACCAGTGTCAGCGTAGACTTTGGAGACGGCAGAACCAGGATATTTACTGCTTCTGAGGGGAAGGCGACAGCATATCATACATTCAACGCAGACGAGCCGAGTGATTTTATTATCCGGGGCACGGCTTTCAACTCCTCGGGCAAGATCATAAAAACGGAGACATTCTCAGTTCGGGTAGATCCTAAAAAACCCGCTCCCTCCGATCCATACCTGAACGAAACTCTGAATATGAGTATGTCTAACGGCAATGTAACCCGGATCGCGCAGGTAACGGTTGATCTCTCTGATATCATAACCGGCAGTATACCAGAACTCCTCGCCGAGGATAAAACCCAGACGATTTCCGGAGATCCGGTCTATGCTCAGCTCCCGGAACACAGAGGGATCATTTCGGTTCTGAACATCAGCCTGACGAATCTTACCGATCCGGACTCCCTTTCCCACACTGCCTCTTTACGGATACTGCTGAATAACACCGCAGTAAACAGCGTAACCGATGATGATCCTCGCAGGGTCACAGCCTTTAGAAACACCCTGACCGACTCTTTCTGGGTGCAGGTCCCGCTGAAGACAGAATACAATCAAACTGCAGACACGTCGACAGAGTATGCCTATGATGTGGAAACACCGGGCTTTTCGTACTTCACCTTTGCATCTGCGCCGGCTGAAAGTCCCATACAATCACCACCTGCAAATCCCAATCCCACACCGATCTCTACGATCACCCCGACCCCTACGCCAACTCCCCGGAAAACAGCTCTGGAAGTAAATCTGTACGCTTCAGACAGATCGACACTCCTCCTGAAAGGAACCTACACTCTTGAAGAGATCATTGCTCTTGGAAATATCGGGGACGGAGTGACCCATATCTATCTTCAGGGGCCGGTATTTGCAGGTGATCAGGATCCATCCAAATACTGGGATCCAACCGAATCGATCAATGTTCTGGAAAAAGACATGGGAGCTGTACGCGGAACAACGGTTACAACCCTTGCACAAATTGTGGGCGGGATCCCTCCGGGCAGTTCAGTGCAGATCGTATCAACCGACGGATGGCGCAAGACGTTCTCTTCCAGTTACATCATCGACCCGCCGTCCCGAATGGGAGCGATGTTTCTTGCATGGGAAAAAAACGGCGTGAAAGTCTCAGAGGGGTATAATGACGGTCCCCGTCTCCTCTGGTGGCCTGATACGTCGGTAAATCCATGGGGCAGTCACATATTCGGCGTAGCTGACATGAAAGCAACGATGTATGAATCCGAATGGTATTATTATCAGGGAACCTATCCGACCACGACCGGGATATCCGCACAAAAAGTGAGTAAGATCAACATCTATATCGGAGGGCAGATCACTCCCACACCCACTCCCACCCCGACTCCGACACCGACCCAGACAATAAGCGAAGGAGCGATAAATGCATCCGGGATCTTCACGACAAACCAGACGACCGGAGTAACGGCTGTCAGCTTCTCCCGGAATATAACCGGAAATGTGACGATCGTCATCGGATCCATCGGTGATGTTGAACTTCCAAAAAACCTTAGCTACTATAATGTTTATGACATCAAAACACCGGAAAATGCAGGTGTGATCGGGATCAACTTTTCATTGCCCAAAAACGAGCTTCCCGCCAACAAAACAGCAGAAGATATTATTGTTCTGCATTATAAAAATGAAACCTGGTATCAGCTGGCGGTTAAAGATCTGAAAGAAGATGAGGGGATGATCACCTTCTCAGTCAATACAAACAGCACATCACCTTTTGTGATAGCGTATAATACCGCCGGTCTTTCGTTTCCGTTTGAAGAAGACCCGCTGCCTACAATAAATGCCACGGAAATTCCCACGAATTCGACTGCCAACATTACAAAAACGATCTCAACCCATACGCCTGCCGCAACAAAAGCGCCAGATACGCAGCCGTTTGATCTCTCGTTCATAGGACTCTGCATCGGATTACTGGCCGCGGCAGGGATCATTGCACTGATCCTGAAAAGATAAATGAGGGACATACCCTATATTTTTTATCTGAATATTTTTGAATAATATATTTATTGGTAAAAATTATTAAATCATTAATGTTTACCAATTTCGATAAAGTTTATGTTGCTATCATTTCAATATATCTGTATCGGGGATCAGAAAAATCTGCCGCTCTCGTTGGACGATGTGTCTATGAAGTTTGGAAAAGTATTCTATGGGGCTCTCATCGCAGTCCTTGTATTGACCTGTATTATCGGTGCGGTCAGCGCAGCTCCGACGACCTCTGTCGAGATCTCCAGGATCGCGGCTGACGGAACGACCGTTCTCATAAACCAGACGGTCACTTTTGCATGGATGAAAGAGAATCTGCCGATCACCGGTGACGGAGTACAACATTACGGCCATCAGGGTCCGGTGTTTGAAGATAATCCCAAGTACTACGGAGATCCCTGGGACCCGCAGGAAATCATCAATACTGATAATGCCGGAGCTTTAAGGGGAACAGCCGTTCTCGATCTCGCGGAATTAGTTGGCGGTATCCCGGAAAACAGCACGGTAAAAATCATTGCAAGAGACGGATTTTCCCGATCATTCAGTTCCAGTTACATCATCTCCCCCGAATCCCGCATGGGTCCGCTGGTCCTCGTCTGGGAAGTGAATGGGGTGAACGTTTCCGCAGCAGCAGGCGGCGGGGATGCATCCGAAGGCATGCGGATCTACTTCTTTGCCGATGACGGTGTTTTTGGAAACTATGATATGCTCCAGACCATGCCGGAAAGTGACCGGTACAACTTCTCTGCTGCATATCCCTCGACCCGCGGTTTATCTGTCCAGTTTGTTGACAGGATAAAGATCTACACCGATGAACCGGAAACAACGCTGCTCTCCCTAAATCTGAGTAATGGATGGAACTTCATATCAGTCCCAAGGGTCCTCAACGCAGAAAATGCCGCAGCAGAGAGATTATTTTCCGGTGTTGAAACGGAAAGCCGCGCTATTCTTGGATATAATGCGGAAAAGAATGAATGGGAAACCGTTGGCCCCTCTCAAATAATCAAACCGCTTGAAGCCTACTGGATCTACTCTGCCGGTCCGGTCTCTATTCCCCTCACCTACGCCGTGTACCCGCCTTCACCCTCGAAAAAAACTCTTTACCCCGGATGGAACGCTGTCGGCCTGGCTGCTTACGCCAATGTCCCGGCAGAAAATGCCCTTGCAGGCATATCCTGGAAGACTCTGATTCCGTGGGATCTTGAAACAGGACGATATGATGCGGCGATAATACATGGCGGCAGCGGCCCATACAGCCCGGAACGCGGGATGGTGCTTGGGACCGGCTATTGGATCTATCTCGATTCTGAGAGTATTTTCACAGAGCTGCCGTAAAATAGGAAGACGAGTGACCTGGTCATATATCATCATCTTTTTTCGATAAGCAGACAGGATCGCCTGTCACGTATACGATATTTTCACAGCTCATCAGGATATCATCAGTGTCTATAATGAGATTCGGGTCTCTTATAGCGCTCAAAAAAAAAGAAAAAGATCAGGTCCTCTCGTCGCCGATCTCTTTTACATATGCGTCAAAGGTATCGAGAACCGCTTTTTCCGGCTCTCTGGTAAGCTTGGTCACGATCACGATCGCAAGCAGACTTGCAATAACGCCGGGAACCATCTCATAAAGACCCGTAACGGACGTAAGGAACGTACCCCACGTAAAGGAAACGACACCGCCGGTAAGAATACCTGCCAGAGCCCCCTGCCAGTTCATCCTTCTCCAGAAAAGACCGACAAGAATGACCGAGCCGAACGTACAGCCGAACCCTGCCCAGGCGTTCGAAACGATATTGAACACCGTCGCATTGCCCATAAGTGCAATAACGAGCGCGATAAGCGAAACAAGAAGGACCGTTGCTTTGGAAACAAGAAGCAGACTCTTATCGGACGCCTTCTTGTTCACGATATTCTTGTAAATATCCTGAGAAATGGCGGATGCCGCCACAAGAAGCTGCGATGAGGCTGTACTCATGATCGCGCCAAGCACTCCGCAGTAAATGATACCTGCGATGAACGGCAGAGATCCAAACATATCTCCCGCCATAAAGATGAAGACCTTCTCCGAATCGAATCCGGCGATTGCTGACGGATCAGGGAACATGATCTGACCGACCAGTCCGACAAAAATCGCTGCTGTGAGAGTGATGAGGACCCAGACCATAGCGATACGGCGTGCTTTGGGGATATCCTCCGGCTTCTCGATCGCCATGAATCTTGGCAGGATATGCGGCTGACCGAAGTATCCGTATGCCCAGGCCAGTCCCGAAACGATCGTAAAGACCGAAACGAACTCAAAGACCCCGTTCGTCGGATCATACTCCCAGAAAAGGGAGAACGTCCGCGGATCAAGACTTGCAAGACCGGCTCCTCCGTCCGAGAGAAGAAGAACAAGAGCAAGCACCGGCACCACGATAAGCGCTGCCAGCATCAAAAATCCCATGATCGTATCGGTCAGACAGACGGCTTTAAACCCGCCGGTAAACGTGTATGAGACAACGATCAGTGCGCAGACAAGAATACCGATGACATAGACCATGCCAAGATCGGGATTTCCCAAAAAGCTCAGATCAAGATTGTAGATCGTCACAAGAGAGCTGAAGAGTTTTCCTCCTGCGACGAACTGTGCCGAGGTGTAGATAACGAAGAAGACCAGAATGAAAATGGATCCGATCGCCGAGATCAGCCCCCGTTTTTCGTTGAATCTGTTCGTGATGAACTCAGGAAGCGTGAGTGAGTTGTCTGCCCTGTGGGTGTACACCCGCAGTCGTTTTGCGACAAATCTCCAGTTCAGATAGGTACCGATCGCGAGACCGATCGCGGTCCAGCCTGCAGAAGAGAGACCGAACGCATACGCCATACCCGGAAGACCCAGAAGCAGCCATCCGCTCATATCCGATGCTTCCGCCGACATAGCCGAAACCAGAGGCGGGAGTTTTCTTCCGCCGAGGATATAGTCACTGGCGGTTTTGTTCTTCTTCATGAAAAAGAAGCCGATATAAATCATTACCCCGAAGTAAATAACAAAGGCGGCAAGGATTCCGATTAAATTCCAGTCTACCACAAAAATACACTCCATTCAACAGATCTTCACCCACACAGGGAGCGTGAAAAATCTATGTATTACGAGTTATATGTTGCGTTCCCATATTATTTATGTAATCTGAATCAACAAAGTAACTGACATGATCGAAGAAATGACAAAGGAACGGGCATATGCCATACTCGGGCTGCCGGTCGGCGCTGACTTCTCCACGACATCGCTTGCATTCCGCAACCTTCGGGACAAATATCATCCTGACATCAACCCGAGGATGAGAAGAGAGTACACAGAGGTCATCGCCGCATTCGAGTATCTCCAGCGCATGTTTTCCGACTGAACGGTCCGGAAGAATGCCCGGAAAAAACCCAAAAAATTGCAGGCAGATTTGGCTATCTCTCTGAGTGAGAACACGATTTTTCAAAATCAGGGGGGCATTATCGCACCGCGCGGTCAGGGGTATATATACTTCCGGGTTGTATCTATCTATTGTAAACCCCCGGGATGAGACTTCTGACAGTACTCTTGTGGTTTGGTCCTTCACAAGTCCATCCTCTTTTCTCCAGAACCATTATTATATTCGTGTCTCCAATGAATCATTCAGAGAATCATGATCGAGATATACTCCTCGATAACCGAGAGCAGACTCCCGGTCCTGCAGGATACCATCACCAAAGGATCCTGGATCCGCCTGATCAGGCCGACGGATGAGGAGGTTTCGTATGTCTGCGATGCCTTGTCTTTGGACAAAGATGAACTGACCATCCTGTTAGATGAAGAGGAGCGGCCGCGTGTGGAGCATGATGCCGGGATATCCCTCATCCTGATCGATACGCCGTATGTCGATACCGAAGAGGATATCGAGTCATACACCACCATCCCTGCTGGATTCGTTCTTCTGCCCGACAATATCATCACCGTCTCTCTGCGGAAAAATCCGATCCTTGATCAGTTCGCATCCGGGAAGATCAAAAATTTTTCGACCGCAAACCGGATCAACTTCATTCTGCTGTTTCTGTACAAAAACGCCGATATGTTTGTGCAGATCCTGCGAAAAATCGACAAACGGATCAGTGCGATCGAACAGACCCTCAAAAAGTCAACCAAAAACGAGCAGCTTTTCCATATGCTCACTCTTTCAAAATCCCTTGTCTACATCACCAATTCGCTGAAAGGAAACGATGCGGTCCTGAAAAAACTTTCCAGGACCCAGGTGGGCGCCGCGATGCTGACCGAAGAGGATCATGATCTTCTGGATGACGCCATCATCGAGAACCGTCAGGCTCTGGAGATGGCCCAGACCTTTTCCGAGACCATTTCAAGTACGATGGGGGCGTTTGCCTCGATCATCAACAACAATGTAAACTGGGTCATGAAAATCTTCACCATTTTTGCGGCAATTATGGTGATCCCCATGGTCGTTGCAGGATTTTTTGGTATGAACGTCAGTATGCCTCTGGAAGATCATCCGTTTGCCTTCCTCGGGATCGTGTGCGGGTCTCTCGGCTTATCGGCACTCGTGATTTTTGTGCTGCTGAAAAAACGGATCCTCTAACCCCGGAACACAAAACATCCCCAGGCCATATATTCCCGCCCGTAGGTAAGGTATTCATCCTGGATCTGCTCAAGATACTCATATAGATTTTCAGAGACGGCATTCTGCCAGACTGCAGATTCATACTGGTCCCATTCCTCATCCGAGGCACTTAGCATACCGGTAAGCGTGAGCCCCAGATATCGTGCCGTTGAAACCAGTTCCAGGGATGTCGGGACATCTCTCCACTCTCTCGCAAAATCGGGCGGCACGGACTCCTTCTTCCAGAACCTGTCTCCGATGATGAGACTCCCTCCCTCTTTTACAAACCCGGCAAGATGTTCCAGGGCTTTTTCCGCTCCGCCGAAAATAAATGATGTGCCAAAGGCGCATACCGCGTCGTACGATCGTTCAGGGATACATTCAGTAGCGTCTCCTTCGATCACCGAGATGCCGGTCCCCCGGAGAAGTTCTTTTGCGCGGGACGCTGACGCTTTCTGCAGCTCGATACCGGTTCCAAAGATCCCGAACTCTTTTTGCCAGAGATTCAGGAGTGTGCCGTTCCCGCATCCAACGTCCAGAACCGAGGTCCCGGGTTTGAGATCCGCATACTTTCCGGCAAGGATCAGCTTCTTTTCAGAAACAGGATTCATTATATTCATATTTCCCTGGGTCAGCATGCTGATTTCATCCTCGTCCATGACACAATAATGGTTGTTCTCCATTAAAGCAATATTGCACAGATACTCTTGCCAACTAGTAAAATAATTCTTAGTTACCTCAAGAAATACATAATTTATTATAGAATCTTCAGCCAAAACTATTGACAGGAGTTATCTGTGGATCTGAAAAAATTATCAAGCTCAGTTGTCTTTTGCTCGATTCTGGTGCTTTTAGCATCCTGTTCGTATGCAATCCTTTCAACTATCGTAACGCTCGCCGTAATGAACGGTTTTGGGATACCGGTCATTCTGGTCGGAAAGTTCGTCTACGGATGGATCATCCTTTTCGTACTTGTGGTTCTCATCTGGTTTGTCTATCAGAGAAAACAGCCAAAACATGCACCAAGCACTCTTCCGCTTTGGAAACGTGTTGTAACACTCATCATCACCGGTATCGTGATGGCGCTTGTGACGGTCTGTTACTTTCTCTCGCTTGGATACCTGCCGATCTCTCTTGCCGTTGTTTTACTTTTCCAGTATTCCTGGATAGGTGTGGTTATCGAGTCGGTCACCGGAAGAAGACTTCCTTCGAGAAATAAGGTCATTGCCTGTGTTGTCATCCTGATCGGTACGATCCTTGCAGGCGGTATCATTGGATCAGGTCTCTCACTTGCAGAGATGAATCCAGCCGGCATCGTGCTCGGTCTCCTTGCAGCATTCTTCTACGCCTTGTTCGTTCATCTGAGTGGAAGGGTCAGCCCGGAACTTGCACCAATGAACCGCAGTTTCTTTATTGCTACCGCCGGTATGGCCTTTGTTCTGCTGTTCGTCGGAACGCTCTATGGAGGGGCCGCAGTCATTGAAGGAATCACGAATGTGAATGCGTTGGCCTACAGTATCCCGCTCGGTCTTTTCGGTATCGCAATTCCGATCTTCTTCCTTGCAGTCGGAGCCCCGAAAGTCAGTACCGGTATGGCAACTATTCTGAACTCGGCTGAACTTCCGGTCGAGGTACTTGCAGCTGCCGTCATCATTCTCGAGCCGGTCGCAGCACTTCGCTGGGTCGGTGTCATTGTCATCCTCATGGGTATCGCTCTTCCGTACATCCTTGAACGAAAGATCACCAGCGGTCTTGAAAAGTAGATCATACAAAATATTTCATATCACTTTTTTTGGGACCTTCTCCTCTTTGATGTTTTTTTCAGAATATTACGCAAGATCGGTTTCCCGGCCCGCAAGTTTACCATACTCAGCACCAAACTTTACTTGCTGATAACCCAAAATATCCGGGATAATACACAATAAAACGGTATTTTACTTGCTCACTCAACAAATAAATTTGTTTTTATTTATAGTAAATAAAATAGTTTATAATCTCCAGCATCCTGACGTATAGGTATGACTATCATTGAAGATGCAAAGAAAGGCCTCATCACTGAAGAGATGAAGGTCGTGGCAAAGTCCGAAGGAGTCACCGAGGATTTCATCCGCCGGGGGATCGCCGGCGGTCATATCGTCATTCCGATGACCCCCTACCGGAAAGTAAAACTCTGCGGTATCGGCTCGGGACTTCGCACCAAAGTGAATGCATCGATCGGGACCTCGTCTGATATCGTGAATGTGGAAGAGGAACTGGAAAAGGCACGTCAGGCAGAACTCGCCGGAGCAGACACGTTGATGGAGCTCTCGACCGGGGGGGACTTCCTTGACATCCGCAGAAGAGTCTGTGAACAGTCAAATCTTTCCGTTGGATCCGTTCCGCTCTATCAGGCGTTCATCGAAGCCGCGAGAAACAAAGGCGGCGTCGTGTTCATGGACGAGGACGATCTCTTCAAGATCACCGAACAGCAGGCAAAACTCGGTACGAATTTTATGGCGATCCACACCGGGATCAACTATGAGACCGTGAAGAGACTGAAAAATCAGGGCAGACACGGCGGGCTTGTCTCACGCGGAGGAGCGTTCATGACGGCATGGATGCTGCACAACGAGATGGAGAACCCTCTCTACCGCAGGTTCGACTACCTTGTCGAGATCCTGAAAGAGCACGAAGTCACCCTCTCCTTTGGAAACGGCATGCGGGCGGGCGCCTGTCATGACGCCACGGATCGTGCAGCCATTCAGGAACTTTTGATCAACGCAGAGCTTGCCGATCAGGCAACTGCCGCCGGCGTTCAGTGTATCATGGAAGGTCCGGGGCACATCCCGCTCGACGAGATCAAAACGAACGTCCAGCTCGAAAAGCGTGTTACGAACAACAAACCGTTCTACATGCTCGGCCCTCTTGTAACGGATATTGCTCCGGGATATGACGACCGTGTCGCCGCGATCGGCGCTTCCGTCTCGTCGGCCGCCGGCGCAGATTTCATCTGCTATGTGACGCCCGCCGAACACCTCGCTCTTCCGACCCCCGAAGAAGTGTATGAAGGTGTCATCAGTTCACGTATCGCCGCCCACGTCGGGGACATGGTGAAACTTCCAAAGACCCGTGAGGCGGATCTTGAGATGGGCCATGCACGCCGCGATCTCGACTGGGAACGCCAGTATTCCGTCTCTATCAACCCGGAAAAGGCACGCTGCATCAGAAACTCCCGTATGCCGGCCGACTCCGACGCCTGCACGATGTGCGGGGACTTTTGTGCGATCAAGATCGTGCAGAAAAACTTCAACTTCTAATCCCCCCGCTTTTTTTCGAACTCCCCGGTCTTCTGCAGGAAAAACTGGTTAACCTGATCTCTTTTTCTGAGAGCAACTATTTAACGCCCCTCGCCTATAAGTAGTATATCAGATATGTTCGAACTACTCCTCAGCCCAGCGGTACTGCCGTGGGTATTGATCGTCATCGGAGCCGCCCTTCTGCTTATTGAAGCCGGCTCGCCGGGCTTTTTCATGGCAGTTCCCGGAACCGCCCTGATCTTTCTCGGAGTCACGTCATTCTTCTTCGGGTTAGGGTTCCTCTCCTCTCCCTTAGGCATCACGCTGACCGTTTTTGCAGCGATCATCGCTGCGGTCATCACGGTGTTTATGTACAAGAAAATCTCTCCCGATCAGAAACCCACTACCTCGGGTCAGGACTCACTCATCGGCAAAACCGGTTTTGTCACGACGGAAGTCGTATTTGACTCGATCTCGGGCAAAGTCGAGATCGACGGCGTCGTATGGAGTGCCAAATGTATTGACGGGACCATCCCTCCCGGAACAAAAATCGAGGTGACCGCCGCGAGCGGTGTCCACCTCACCGTAAAAAAGGTCTAATTTATGGATGCATTAACATTACTTGCAATAATTCTCGTTGTCATCATCCTTTTCATATTTGCAAAAGGTGTCGTCATCGTTCAGCCGTATCAGAAAGGACTCGCAGTTCGTCTCGGAACCTACACGGGTCAGGTCAATCCGGGTTTCAAATGGGTCGTTCCGTTCATCACGACCGTCTACAAACTCGATCTCAGGACCCAGGTCATCGACGTCCCGTCCCAGGAAGTCATCACGAAAGATAACTCACCGACCGATGTGGACGCGATCATCTATATCCGTGTCATGGATCCGGAACGTGCCTACTTCGAAGTAGCCAACTACCGTCAGGCAACCGTGGCCCTTGCGCAGACAAGTCTTCGAGGCATCATCGGTGATATGGAACTCGATGAGGTCCTCTACAACCGTGACATGATCAACCGCAAGCTTCGGGATATCCTCGATAAGGAAACCGACCAGTGGGGTGTCAAGATCGAACGCGTTGAGATCAAAGAAGTCAACCCGATCGGCGCCGTCAAACAGGCAATGACCGAACAGACCTCTGCGGAGAGGGAACGGCGTGCTGCAATTCTTCGTGCAGACGGAGAAAAGCGTGCAGCGATCCTTAAAGCAGAAGGTCTCAGACAGAGTATGATCCTCGAGTCCGAAGGTGAACGTCAGAGTAAGATCCTTCGTGCGGAAGGTACCCGTCAGAGCCGGATCCTCGAAGCCCAGGGAGAAGCCCAGGGCCTTCGGATCGTCGCGCTTGGTTCAAGAGCGCTGGACAAACGGTCCATCACGGTCCTCTCCTTAAACACCATGCAGAAGATGGCCGACGGCCAGGCTACCAAGATCATCTTCCCGTTCGAGCTCACCAACCTGATCAAACAGGGTGCAAAGTTCCTTGGCGGCGAAGAGCTTGCCGAGATCGACGAGATCCCCGACATTGCTCTGGATGAAAACATCTTAGGCGACCTCCCGGACAAAGAGGAGATCGCAAAGGCCGTAGAAGCGGTCAAAAATGCAAGTGAACTTGCACGGACCCCGGAAGATATCGTCGAATAACCCCCCTCTTTTTTTGATCGTTTGGTATCAGCAGGGATCATTTTCCCGGATGCTTCATCTCTTATGACAAGGAATGTCTGCTAATGAAAACTAACTTACCCCTGCAGTACCTATAGATAGATACATCCAAGGGACGATATTATGGCACTCAAAATACTCCACACAGGCGGCCGCAAAAAAATACGGGATTCTGTAAAATTTGAACTGGAAAACGGCGCCGACACGCCGCAGTTCAGCTACGGCAAATTTCCGATCACCTACGCCGTCAACTTCCAGGGACTCTCGCTCTCCGTCGATCAGGAAAAGGGTATGTATCATTACCGGCGTGCTCTTGGCAACTGGAAGACCGAGAAGAACGTGTCCATGTCAAACGGCAGTCTCCTCATCCACCCGGTAGAGCCGCTCAACCTTCCTGACAATGTCACGGATTTTCTGGAGATAGGCTTTGACCCGATCATGATCGAGCCGGAAGGCAGATGCGTCGTTTTTGTGACCATGCCGATCGAGATCGGGGTTTTCATCGAGTCCGAAAGCGGCGAGACCGAGGTACTCGACATCGTCTCCTACATCTACCCCAAATACTCCATGTACGGCAATTCCAGCCGCGGCGTGATAACCCGGCATCATAAAAGCAGTGTGTATTATTATTCCCCCAATGTCAAAAACTACCAGTCCGGCCTGCTCAAACTCGAGATCGAAAACCGGACGACCGGCTGGGTCAACATCGGCAGAGTGGTCCTTTATCAGAAAGGACTCTTCCTCTACTTCGATGAGCATATCACCGCAGCGACGGCGACCGTGGTCATCACCAGTCCCGATGTTGCCTCGGTGACGGGGATCGATTACCCTATCCGGGAGGATATGACACCCGCAAGCCGGGTGTATGTTCCCCGCAAGATCACGCCGTTTTATAATATTCCCGGTATGCTCAACGACACCGTCTTCACGATGGACATGGGGCTGATCTGAAATGGTCGATCTGTCGCTTTTCTTTACAGGAAACAGTTTTCTTGACACCAAGCTGATCGGAGAGATCACGTATGGCGACATGCTTGGGGTCATCATCATAGTCGTCGTGACCTATCTGCTTGCCCGCACGCTCTCCACTCTGCTCAGGCGGATTCTCGCGGGAAAAGTCGAGACGAGCAACATTGCGTTTCTGGCGAAACTCCTCAAATGGACCCTGTACTTCATCGGCTTCCTTGTCATCAGCCCGTATCTCCACCTTGATCTCTCCGGCCTGATGGTCGCCGGGGGAGTGGTGGCCGTGGCATTTGGTTTTGCCTCGCAGAACACGCTCTCGAACTTTGTCGCCGGCGTTCTGCTGATGTTCGAGCGGCCGGTGGCGGTCGGCGACAACATCAGCGTGAACGGTACCGAAGGATATGTCGAAGACATCGGTCTGTTGTCAACAACGATCCGCACCTACAAAGGGCTGTTTGTCCGTATCCCCAACTCATCGATGTTCAGCTCGGAGATCACCAACTACGTGGCACACATCGCACGGCGGTTCGATTACGATATCAGGATCAGATACACAGATGATGCGAATAAAGCCGTCAAAGTGATCAAAGAAGTCATCGACAAACATCCCTACGCCCTCAGGAGTCCGGCTCCGTCGGTGTTTGTGGACGAACTGGGAAACAACAGTATCAACCTGAAAGTCCGCATCTGGTGTCCGTCAGGCTTCTGGTGGGATGTCAAGACCGACCTGCTCTGGAAGATCTTCAAGGCTCTCCGCAAAGCAAACATCGACATCCCGTTCCCGCAGGTGACCCTCTGGTACGGCGAAGAAGCGCCGAAGTCGGCCCGGTTGTCAGGAGGCAACGGCTTCACGCCTGATGAAGTGCTCGGAAAAAGCGAATCATCGCCGGAAAACGCCGTCAAGGTGATCAAGTAATGGACATAGCCCCTCTCCTCTCCCGCCTCACGGATGCCGATCTGAAACTGCGGCATGAAGCCGTCGAACAGCTGGCAACGCTTGCCCGAAACGATCCGGATCCGGTCGTTCCCGAGATCATTGCGGCACTAAAGGAAGCCGACCTCAACGTCCGCTGGTACCTCGGCCGTGCACTGATAAGGGCCGGATCTTTGGTGATCCCCTTCCTTGTCGCTGCGTCGGAAGAGGAGACCGACATGGCGGTCCAGAAGTATTACGGCGCCGTTTTTGCGGCGTTCGGCGAAGAGAGCATCCCGACGCTTGTCGGCATGTTCGCCTCGGAAAATCCTACCACCCGCGGCATGGCGGCCGCCGCCCTGGAAAAGATCGGTGAGCCTTCGCTCCCGTCTCTTTTAAAAGCCGCGAAAAGTCCAAACGGCACCGTGAAACTCTGCGCCGTTTTGACGCTCGCAAAATTTCAGATCTATGACTACTGATCCATGGCAGAACTCGTAACCTCGCCTGAGTACCGGGCGTATCTCGACGGCCTTATCGCCGGCCTCGACCGGGCAATGGAGATCGCCAATGCGGCGAAAAGCATCGGCGTCGACCCCCGGCCGTATGTGGAGATCCCGATAGCGAGCGATCTCGCCGGCCGCGTGGAGGCTCTGCTCGGCTACAAAGGGGTCGCTGCAAAGATCCGGGAGCTCGAGGACAGGATGTCCAGAGAAGAGGCCGCTCTCAAGATCGGCGACGCCTTTGTCGGCAAGGAGTTCGGCGAGGCGGCCCGCGAGGAGATCCTTGATCACGCGATCCGTACATCCATGGCCCTTTTAACCGAAGGCGTGGTCGCGGCGCCGACCGAAGGCATCGGCAAGGTCGCCGTTCGAAGAAACGACGACGGGACCGAGTATCTCTCGATCTACTACGCGGGACCCATCCGATCCGCCGGAGGGACCGCCCAGGCGCTTTCCGTTCTCGTCGGTGATTATGTCAGACGGCTTCTCGGGATCGACCGGTACAAACCCCGTGATGACGAGATCGAGAGGTATGTCGAGGAGATCAAGCAGTACAACAACATCCAGAGTATGCAGTATCTCCCAAAAGACGATGACATCCGCATGATCATTCGTCACTGTCCGGTCTGTATTGACGGCGAACCCACCGAGCAGGAAGAGATCTCCGGATACCGGAATCTCGAACGCGTCGAAACG
Organism: Methanocorpusculum sp. GPch4; assembly: GCF_012062385.1. Classification (NCBI taxonomy): domain Archaea; kingdom Methanobacteriati; phylum Methanobacteriota; class Methanomicrobia; order Methanomicrobiales; family Methanocorpusculaceae; genus Methanocorpusculum; species Methanocorpusculum sp. GPch4. The sequence continues at coordinate 84,211 of NZ_SIJA01000080.1, forward strand.
AACGTCGTCCGCGGAGGGATGTGCCTTGTCATCGCCGAAGGTATCGGACTGAAGGCCCCAAAGATCCAGAAGAACGTCGCAAAGATGAACCTTGACGGCTGGGAGTGGCTCGAGGAGCTCATCAGCGGAAACGCGCCCGCTCAGGAAGAGGAGGAGGAACCGGGCGTCCACCCGAAGGACAAGTATATGCGGGATATGCTCGCCGGCAGGCCTGCTTTTTCGTATCCGATGAGGAAAGGCGGGTTTCGGTTCCGCCTCGGCCGGTGCAGAAACACCGGTCTTGCGACCTGCGGATTCAATCCGGCCGCCCTGCACATCCTTGACGATTATCTCGCGGTCGGCACGCAGATGAAGGTCGAACGGCCGGGAAAAGCCTGCGGGGTCGTTCCGTGCACAGATATCGAAGGGCCGACCGTCCGTCTGAAAAGCGGCGAAGTCTGCAGAATCGACACGCTCGATTCGGCGAACAAATATTATGATCAGATCGAGTACATCCTCGACATCGGGGAGATTCTGATCTCGTTTGGCGAGTTCATGGAGAACAACCATGTCCTCATGCCGCCAAGCTACTGTGAGGAGTGGTGGCTGCAGGAAGGCGGCCCCCGGCATCCGGCAGACGAAGCCGAGGCTCTCCGTTTTGCAGCGGAGGGCGCCTACCTTCATCCGGATTACACCTGGTTCTGGGACGACTGCACCGAGGAACAGCTGACCTTTCTTGCAGAAAAGACGGCCGCCGCCGGCTCGATGAAAAACGGCGTTTTGTACATCCGCGAGGATCCTGCGGTGAAAAAAGTACTCGAAGAGCTGCTCGTTCCGCACACCGTAGAAGAGGGATCCTATGTTCTGAGAACGCCGCTTGCCTTTCTCCGGGGACTCGGTCTGACCGATACGCTGGAAAGATCGTCAGCCTGGGAGACCCTCCCGCCGTTTACGAACGGTCTGATTATGGCGGCGCATCTCTCGGGTCTGAAGATGCGGTCCAAAGCCGGGACACGGGTCGGGGGAAGGATGGGCAGACCCGGCAAATCGGCGCCCCGAAAGATGAAACCGCCGGTCCATGTGCTTTTCCCCATCGGGGAGGCGGGCGGGATGAAACGTTCCATCGACAGCGCGTCAAAGATCTGCAGTGCAGATTCGGATGAGAACTTTGCGGGAACTTCGGTGACAACGGGTCAGGTCGAGGGCCTTATCCAGATCCAGACCGGCGAGCGGCGGTGCCAAAAATGCGGGGCCGTCACGTTTAAGAGCCGGTGTCCCGACTGCGGCGCCCATACCGAAGCGGTGTACCGGTGTCCCCACTGTAATCAGGAAGGGGAACCCGGTCAGGACTCCTGCCCGCGGTGCGGAGCGAATCTGGTCTGTTCGAAGGAGAGTATCATCAGTCTGGCGCAGGAGTATGCGGCTGCGCTGAAAAACGTCGGGATGTCGCCTTCTTCTGCCCCCGAACTGAAAGGGGTCAGAGGGCTCATCTCGCGTGAACGGGTGGTCGAGCCTATGGAGAAGGGTCTTCTTCGGGCGAAGAACACCATCTTCGTGTTCCGCGACGGGACGATCCGGTATGATATGATCGATCTGCCCCTGACGCATTTCCGTCCGGCGGAGGTCGGGGTTTCTGTGGAAAAGCTCCGGTCGATCGGCTATACGAAGGATATGCACGGGGCGGAGCTGACGGATGCTTCGCAGACTGCGGAGCTCCATCCGCAGGATATCATGGTGTCCGCGGACTGCGGAGAGTATCTGGTCAGAGTGGCCAGGTATATCGATGAGCTATTGGAGAGCGTGTACGGGCAGGAGGCGTTTTATCATGTGGAGACGCCCGAGGATCTGGTGGGTCATCTGGTGATGGGTCTTGCGCCGCATACGAGTGCGGGCGTTCTCGCCCGGATCGTGGGGTTCACGAAGGCGAAGGCGGGATACGCCCATCCGTATTATCATGCGGCAAAGCGGCGAAACTGCGACGGGGATGAGGACTGTGTGATGCTTCTGATGGACGGTCTGCTGAACTTTTCGCGGTCGTTTCTGCCGAGCACCCGGGGCGGGACGATGGACGCCCCGCTGGTTCTGACGACGACGCTGAATCCAAAGGAGGTGGATAAGGAGACGCTGAACGTGGATGTGATGTCCCGCTATCCGCTGGAGGTTTACCTGGCGTGTCTGACCTACCGGCCGCCAAAGGAGGTCGGAAAGTTCGTGGATTATGTGGAGAAGCGGGTGGAGACGCCCGGCCAGTTCGAGGGCTTTTCCTTTACGCATGATACGACGGATATCTCGGAGGGGCCGATCGATACGATGTACACGAATCCGATCCTGAAAGGAACGGCGGATAAGATCAAGGCGGAACTGGGGCTCGCTGACCGGATCCGTGCGGTGGATACGAACGATCTGGCAGAAAGGATCATCAACAGTCATTTGATGCCGGATATGATCGGTAATCTGCGGTCGTTTTCCAAGCAGGCGTTCCGGTGTCCGAAGTGTAAGACGAGCTACCGGCGTATTCCGGTTTCGGGGAAGTGCAATAAGTGCGGGGGGCCGGTGAAGGCGACGATGCATAAGGGGAACGTGACGAAGTATCTGGAGATCTCGAAGTATATGGCGGAGCATTACAAGCTTTCGGATTATACGAATCAGCGGATCCAGGTGACGGAGATGAATATCAATTCGACGTTTGGAGAAGAGGAGAAGACGCAGATGGATCTGTCGGATTTCTTCTGACGGAAACCTTTAGGTTTCTCAGCGGAGGCGGATCGACGGTGCAACCGGCGATTTCAGCTAAGCAAACCGAAGGTTTGCGACCAAGTCAGAGCGAAGCGAAGACTTGCGACCGCGGGCGAGCCGATAGGCTCGCCCTCAGGTATGCGAAATTTGTAATGGTGCGGGAGTTTTTTTTTGGTGTTTTTCGTGTTAGTGTACGGGATTTTCATTGATTGAGCGGATTCATCACACGAAATTCACGAAAAATTCACAAAAACACGAAAATAAAAAGAATGAAAAATGGTGAGAAAGATGTGGTTCCCTCCCCCGTCCCCCAACACCAAAAATCACAAATTCGCAAACCTTCGGTTTGCTCAGCTGAGGTCGGCCGCTTTCAGCGTCCAACCCGCCAACGAAATGCACGAAAAGGGGGACAGGGGTGGAGGGATGGAGACTCTTCTTTTTTATTTAGGGGTGTGGGGAAGTGACTGCGGGCTGGACGCTGAAAGCGGCCGACCTCAGCGGAGGCGGATCGACGGTGCAACCGGCGATTTCAGCGGAGCAAGGCTTTGCCTTGCGACCGCGGGCTGACGGCAAAGCCGGCGGTGAATGACTTTTTTTTAAATAGGACTTACGCGGTGTTTGTGTAACTCTAATTCGTAAAGGAGTTTTTTGGGTGTGGAAACATAAAAATAACCAACCGCGAATCGGCGCGAATCCGCCCTTCGGGCGAGAAGAATCGGATTTACTATTCCTCACTTTCGCAAGCCTGCTGTGCAGTCTTGCTCATCCCTCATCGGGATCGTTCGGGCAAATCCTGTCGCCGCCCCAGCGGCTCCCGATAGTAATTTCTCCCCCCCCTTTTTTCATTAAAAAATTCCCTAAATATTTCCTTCAGGAGGTGCCGGGGCACCGACAGGATTTGCCCGAACGGTCCCGATGAAGGGACGAGCCGGTCGTGGCTGAAAGACACGACGAGCGAGAGTGAGGATCAGCAAATCCGATTCGCCTCGCCCGAAGGGCGGATTCGCGCCGATTCGCGGTTGGTTTTATCTCATGTGTCCACACCCAGTACTACCCTTCCCAAATTGGATTGGGAATGACACCGCGTAACTCCTATTTTAAAATAGGAGTCACGCAGGGTTGGGGCGGATCTCATTCAGGCGGAAGATGTTTCCACACCCAGTCACCTCCTTTCCGAATTGGATTGACACGAACACCCCCTCCTCAAATCAACATCTCTGCCTCATCAGTAACCTATTTCCCCTCAGTAGCGAAGCTACATAGTATGACGATCTACGTAACACAACTTGACAAAACCCCCATCGCAGACACCCCTCACAAAGTGGACGTCCGAAAGATCCACGGATCGGCGGTCACCGACATCGTCGTCATCAGTCTCCAGCCGGGCGAATCCCTCAAAAAGCACATGACCCCTGTCGACGTCCTCTTTTATGTACTCGAAGGACAGGGGACCGTCGTCATCGGTGACGAACAGGAAAATGTGGAAAAGAACTCCCTCATCGAAAGCCCCAAAAACATCCCGCATCTGCTCATAAACGACAGCAATGCCCTGTTTCGGGTCATGGTCATCAAACAGCTCACAACCAGCGACGGAAAGGAGATGAAGACCAGGATCCTCTAACCCTCCCCGATGACCCCGCCGGGGGGTCACCCCTCCTTCTGCTTTATTCCGTCAACCAGGAGCTTCAGCCCGGCACAGATCACCAGAACCGGCCCCACCACATAACCTCCCCAGACAACCACTCCGAGAACGCCGAGCAGAATCAGTTTTGCTCCCCGATACTTCACGGGTCTCATCATATACCGCAGGATCAAAACTCCCATGACCAGCGGGATCAGAATAAAGATCGCCGTCACCAGAAACGATCCCGCAAACCCGGTTTTCATAAGCGCCATAAGCGCCTGGACCAGCATAAAACCCGACCCCGCCAGATACAGCAGACCTCCGGCCGATCCGGCGATCGTCTCCGGATGTAAAGGCAGCGGCTCTTTTTTGAACCTGAACAGATACACCATCCCAAACAGGACAATAAACACGGGAAATCCGACCACAAACGCCTGGCTGCTCCCTTCCCACACCCGCACGTTCCCGATCGAAAGAGGGATCATGATCCATTCCGCCAGAGTGAACTCCTCGCGAAACCCGAGCGCAAGCCCGTAATTTCCGGCATTCGTTCCTTTGTTCACCATCGCGATATAATACGTGCCCGGGACCTCAGCGATGTATTCAGCCTTCATCCACTGATAATTTGCGGCAGGCGTGAAGGGTTCATACTCCGGATGATCGGGCTTTGTCCCCGGGATCACCAAATATCCGCTGCCTGCAGGAACACTGACGCCGGGGAAAAGCTCGCCCGCATCTTCGACTCCGGGGCCGATGAGGACCGCCTCCGGATACACGGCATCACGTGTCGGCGTGAAAACCGAGAACCAGACCCGGTCTCCCTGCTGAAGATCGAACGTGTAATAGGAGACCGAGCCTGCATCCGGAAATGTGCCGTAAAACGCCCAGGATTTGACCGGGTCCTGGACAGAGAAAGCATGGTCTATTCCCTGGTTTTCTCCGGTCAGTACCGGCGAGTGTGCTGATACGCCGGCGGTAAGTGAGAGGAGGATCAGTATGACGGCGAATGCCGCCTCCAGCCTTTTCATAATGATAGCGTTAATGATCTTCGATGCATTAAATTTATTCACCGGACCGGGGCTGAAATCTGCCTCATCAGGAATCTATTTCTTCTTTGCGGCGAAGCAGGATAGTATGAAGGTTATGAGAACTGCGCCGGAAAGATCATCATCCGCGGAGGAGAGGGTATGACAAAGACGATTCCTTTTGAGGTGACCGGAAGGGTCGGAGAGATCGAGTTTCGCCGGTATCCGCCCCTGGTGTTTGCATCGGTCGATACGTCGGGTGATGATTCAGGGTTCAATCTGCTGTTTGCCTATATCACGGGAAAAAACTCGGCGAAGAATGCGATCCCGATGACGTCTCCGGTGATCACGGCGGCAAAGATCCCGATGACAGCGCCGGTAGTTTCCGATGCGTCGACGATGTCGTTTGTGATGCCGGCGGGGAAAACCCCGGAAGAGGTCCCGGAGCCGCTGGACAGTAAGGTGCGGATCGTTCCGGTGCCTGAGCGGGAGGTGGCGGTTATCACGTTCAAGGGAAAAACCCGTGAGGAGGAGGTGAAGGAGGTTGAGACCCGGCTCTTGAAAGGGCTTCGTGACGCGGGGATAGAGCCGGCGGGAGAGGTGTTTTTGATGCGGTATAATCCGCCCTGGACGCCGGGATTTTTGCGGCGCAATGAGGTGGGGGTGGAGGTTAAGCGGTGAAATCGTAATCGAGTCCGAAAGAGACTTCAGACCTTATAACGGAATTTGTTTGCGAGTTTGTTTACCGCTGCATCTGTTAAAATCGGATCTCTGTTACAGATATATCTGGCAATATAATTGTGAGATAATACCTTTGTATGTCGATTATTATCACAAGGAGGTATTCTGGACCCGGTAACGACAATTATTGACTCTACTGAATGAGCTAAATTATTATTTTTTAAATAACGATATACAAGATAATTGCCTCTTTTGATTTGGTCATACGGCGTATATGTTCCGTCATTAAAAACTGATTCTGTATAACTTCCACTCCAATTCTTTGTTTCAATGACGTACAATCCCGTGGGTCCTACTACAAGATGGTCAATTTGAGCAGACTTCAAATATGAACCGTCAAATTTAATGTAATCCCTCAATTCAATGTACACATCATTCAAAAGACAATAATCATCAGATAGTTCGCATAAATTTTGAATAACTGCCAGCTCTCCCACAGCCCCTTTATATTCATTTGAGTTCGCAATTCCCTCCAATTTATTCATTTGCATTACTATATTGGAGAGTCTGGACTCAACTTCTTTCTCCGTGTTGTTTTCGAGATAGTTCAATTGACGTTTTAATGATTCAAGTGATGACAGTGAATATTTTTGTCGTTTGTTAATTTCAATATCGGGCTCTGTCTCTAAGTGATTTAATCTCTTCATTGAACGACGTAATTTCAATGTGCTGAAAATATACTTGAGCAGGTGTCTTATTTCGAATTTGATTACCTGCAGGTCTTCTATTTCTTCTCTCAAAATCTCTTTTTCGCTTTCAATATCTTCCACGATCTGAGATTTTTGTACTTCGAGAGTTTTTTCAGAAGTATCAATATTTCTCTTTAAGTCGTCTATTTCGAGGGTAATTTGATCGTATGTTATTGATTTTCCCTCACGGTATTGTTCTTTTGTCTCATCCAAAAGTAAGTCTATTTCATTTAAATTTTCTATGGAAAATCCTGCTCTTTTGGCAAGGATTATTACGCTTTTCTCCGCTCCGGATTTTCCATATTGTATTACCACGGAAAAATACACCTTTGTTTAACTATTTTAACTATTAATTGAGAAATTATGGATTTATGCACGTTTTACAATATGCGACCAATCGATTTATTGTTTTCTCTCCAAAATTTCATGATATTTTTGATGGTACCTAGTTTTCAAAAATGCAGACTGTGTTCTCTTGTAGATATTCTAAAAAATCAAATGCGAGGGGAGGGATTCGAACCCGCGAACTACTTAAGAACAGATCTTGAGTCAGTCTCCGTTGGCCACTTGGATACCCTCGCGAGAATACTTGTACATATTGGCTATGGGTTCTAATGAAGCTGTCGTCTTTCGGCGGTCAGTTCATCTTATGAGAAGACTGACATCACTCTTTTTGCATGAGATTTGGTTTTGGACGTGTCGGGTTGGGTGTGGATACCTGAGATTATTCTCGGCGGGATTTTTCATGTGTCCGCATCCGGCAATACCCTTCCTGAGATATGATCCCATGAATTAGTGTCACATTTTTCTCAAAACCCTGGGAAAAATTTCAAACACCTAATTCTAACCCTTAATACTACTAAAAAGAGAGTTTCGGGAAAAACCTGACACCACACAATAAATCCACCAAATGTCCTCTTTTTTAAAAATTCAGCCAAAATAAGCTGGATTTATGTGTCATCACCATTTCTCCAAACCTGACACCAAATTCCCTCCAAAAAAGAGGTGTCACGTTTTTCAAAAACCAACGTGACACCAACCCCCCCTCTATTTCAGCCGGCACTTGAAATACCGCTGACTATTTGTCCGCAGTTCATCAAACCCGTACACCCGCATCCCCTTAAACAGCGCCCTCTTCTCCTTCTCCGACAGACCCTGCCGGAAATTCACCTGCGAATACTCATCATACCCCGGCATCTGGACCTTCGCGAGTCCCACCGGAATATCATGCCGGGCACACCACGAAATATACGCCTCCTCCAGCTCCAGACGGGACACCCGCCCTGTCTCCGACTTCTCCACACACTCCTCAATGAACGCCGACACCTCGAACCCTGCCAGCAGCTCATTCTGCGTCGAAGCGCAAAACGCCGGAACCGGCAAAAGACCTTCCTTCGTATATGCGATAAGCTCATCCATCATCATCGAAAAGATCGCATCCTTTTCGGCAAGCAAAGACTCCCGGATATCCTTGACCCGCTCATCCCCCGCAAACAGATGCGGAAACGGGATCGTTTTCAGCCGGCGCAGCAGGGCAAAATCCAGCGTCTTATCAAACCGGGGAAGCTCATTCGTCACCCCGACCGGCGTGCAGACCACCTTCTGCGGCCGCGACTTCGCATACATATCCCGAAACCGGCTCGTCATCGCGTCCCCCGTCAGCGCTTTCACCGTATCGGCACTGATCCGCCCGCCCCGGGACTCCTCATCGCTCGCCTCCGAGATCAGCATCGCACGCTTCGAAAGCGACCGGGAAATACCCGACGCCGGACGGTCCTCGGACCCTGCATACAGCTCCCGGACCGACGCCTCCGACATCTCCGACCCGAAGATCTCCCGCAGCACGTCGATCGTCGTCGACTTCCCGTTGCTTCCCTTTCCCCACAGGAAAAGGATGATCTGCTCGGGATTTCCCGGATACAGCAGATAGCCCGTCAGCCGCAGAAAAAACCGGCCGAGCTCCATCATCCGAAGCGTCCGCTCCTCCTCGGAAAGGCCGCTCGTATTATCGTCAAACACCTTTTTGAGGTGGTCGATGAACGCCTGCGAGCGAAGCCCGGGCGTATAGATCAGATCGAAGTAGATCAGCGGGTACTTCTCCCGGATCGAGTCGCACGCCCAGATCGGGATGAACTCGCCGGTTTTGCAGTCGATCGCACCGTTTTTGCAGGTGATATACCGGCCGTC
>NZ_SIJA01000081.1:0-6083 GCF_012062385.1 Methanocorpusculum sp. GPch4
GCAGCGGCAAATCCACCCTGCTCCGTTGTATCAACCGGCTGATCGAACCCACGAAGGGCGAGGTGGTCTTTAATGGACTTCCGATTACTCCCCTCAGAGGCAAGGAATTGCGAGAGTATCGCCGGAATATCGCGATGGTGTTTCAACAGTTTAACCTGATCAAAAACCTAAGCGTGCTCACCAACGTGCTCACCGGCAGATTGGGCTACCACGGCCTGGGCTCCGCTTTCACCAAACAGGAGATGGAAGCCGCATATATGAATCTGGAGCGGGTGGGGCTTCAGGATTTTGCCAAAAAGCCGGTTAAACAGCTCTCCGGGGGGCAGCAACAAAGAGTTGCCATCGCCCGCGCTCTGATGCAGGAACCGCGCATCATCCTCGCCGATGAACCAGTCGCCAGCCTGGACCCCGCAACGGCGGATTCCATCATGCAATATCTGGCAGAAATCAATAAAGAAGGCATAGCTGTGATTTGCTCCCTGCATTTCCTGTCTCTTGCCCGCCGCTACGGCAGCCGGGTATTAGCGCTCAAAGATGGATACAAAGCCTTTGAGGGAAACCCCACTCAGATCGATAAAGCCCGCTTCAAAGAAATTTATGGCGAGGACGCCGAAGAGATTTAGCATATCAGGTACATGAATCGAACAGAGTCCTAGATAGACGGCATTTTAGATAGCATTTCTGCCTGTAGCAAATTATTGATTTTGCTTGACATCTAATGGACAGGTGCCTAGCCTGACTACATGATATTCGTTTTATTCTTTTCTTGCTTCGTGATCATGTTGAGTATTGCCCTCAGCACTCTCGATCCCGATCTTGCGGATCAGTTCTGGAAAGGTGATCATTGTGTACAAACCCGCGTGAAAACACCTGCTAAAGATGCGCGGCAAATCTCTGCGGAGATCGATGGACTTTGGCAGAACTATGATTTAGTTAGCTTCCCTACTGCTTTCTGGAACTGGAACAAAACCGGCAGAAACCACTACATCTCCATCTTCCGGGAGATATTGGAAAAAGGTCGCCAAAGCTCACGCAAGCCTCAACTCAGCGGACCTCACAACGGGGTGGTGGCAACATACGGAGCTTGCCGGGAAGACTCTCGCTTCGCCATCAACAACGCCATCAAGGGTATGGGCTTCATCCCAAATGAGGATTCCCTGCCAGAAATGATCAATACCCTGGAAACCACCATGAAAGAGCCTTTTGCCAGAAAGCTGGATATCCTCTCCAGTTTCTACGCCGAGGCGGAAAGTCTTTTTGCCCACGACCGCCTGGCATCCTTGGAGCTGTACTCCGAGCCGGGATTCAACACCCAAAGCTTTATCAACCAAATGCTAAACCCCGCCTGCGCCGTGGTCTGGATGGATATACCCACTTTCAAGATTAAGTGCATAGTACGGCTATTGGATCCCCAAGACCCTATGTTGAGTGAATATGAAAGAGGTGTAACCCGCTATATCAACCTGATACATAGCTATTTTCACGGCGAGTTTCCGAAAGAGTACATCGCTAGCCTATACTTCAATGTAGAAATCTACGATAGCAGTCCTGGCAAGAAAGAAGCCAAAGGTAGCCGGATCGCTTGAGCCCAGCGCTCGCTGAATCTCCAGTTTCGATAGTCGCATGGAATCCGGATCAATTTTCGGACATAAGGGTACATATCAACAACAAATAAAGGGGTTAAGAAGATGGAAGACAAAGACAAAAAGAAACTTACTACCGTGGCTGGCGCTCCGGTGGCTAACAACGACGATGTATTGACCGCTGGAAAACGCGGACCGCTTCTGATGCAGGATGTGTGGCTGGTAGAAAAACTGGCACATTTTGATCGCGAAGTAATCCCGGAAAGACGCATGCACGCCAAAGGATCCGGTGCTTTCGGGACATTCACGGTTACTCATGACATCACTAAATACACCAAAGCAAAAATCTTCTCTGAAATAGGAAAACAGACAGAGTGCTTTGTGCGCTTCTCCACCGTTGCCGGTGAACGTGGAGCAGCTGACGCCGAGCGCGATATCCGCGGGTTTGCCATCAAACTCTATACCGAAGAAGGAAACTGGGATATAGTGGGCAACAACACCCCTGTTTTCTTCTTCCGGGATCCCCTGCGTTTCCCCGGCTTGAACCACGCCGTGAAAAGGGATCCCAAGACAAACTTGCGCAGCGCTACCAACAACTGGGATTTCTGGAGTTCCCTACCCGAAGCCATCCACCAGGTTACCATCACCATGAGTGATCGGGGTATCCCGCTCTCATACAGGCACATGAACGGCTATGGATGCCATACATTCGCTATGTATAACCAAGACAATCACCGGGTGTGGGTGAAGTTCCACTTTAAAACTCAACAGGGTATCAAAAACCTCACCGACGCCGAAGCCGAAGAACTAGTTGGCAAAGATCGGGAAAGCCATCAACGCGACCTCTTTGAAAGTATCGCGAAAGGCGATTTCCCACGTTGGACGCTTTCCATTCAGGTAATGACGGAATCCGAAGCAAAGACCATGCCCTTCAATCCTTTCGACGTAACCAAAGTGTGGTCTAAAAAGCAATGGCCACTGATTGAAGTGGGAGTTTTAGAACTGAATAAAAACCCGGAAAACTATTTCCAAGACGTTGAACAAGCCGCCTTCACACCCGCCAACATCGTCCCCGGAATCGGCTATTCTCCGGATCGCATGCTGCAGGCAAGGCTCTTCTCATATGGAGACGCTCAACGCTATCGCCTGGGCATCAATCACCACCAGATCCCCGTGAATAAACCCCGGGTGGAAGCGCATAGTTTCCACCGAGACGGGGCCATGAGGTTGGATGGCAACTACGGCGCTACTCTGGGCTACGATCCCAATTCCAAAGGTGAATGGCAAGCCCAACCTAATTTCTCGGAACCGCCCTTCCCTCTGGAAGGAGATGCCGATCACTATAACTTCCACGAGGACGACGACGATTATTACAGCCAGACCCGCGATCTCTTCAACCTGATGAGCCCAACCCAAAAACAAGTTCTTTACGAAAACACGATGCGCAATATGGGCGATGCGCCCAAGGAAATCAAGATCCGCCACATTATTAACTGTTTGAAGGTTGATCCCGCCTATGGCGAGGGCGTAGCCAAAGCTTGCGGCATCTCCATGGCAGATATTCCCAAACTCTAAAGATATTGCACGTTTATAAGTCGCTAGCCGGGTTCAAACGAGCCCGGTTTTTTTACGCAAAAAAAACGCCCAGGCTTGGTTTTGCCTGAGCGCATACTATAAAGTGGGGTGGGTGATGGGGCTCGAACCCACAACGCCTGGAACCACAATCCAGTGCTCTGCCATTGAACTACACCCACCACAATATCATGGGGAAGGATTTATTGTAAGCTGGCACGCCAGAAGGGATTCGAACCCCTGACCCGCAGCTTAGAAGGCTGCTGCTCTATCCTGCTGAGCTACTGGCGCAAGAAAAGAATGGTAGCGGCGCAGGGATTTGAACCCCGGACCTGCGGATTATGATTCCGACGCTCTAACCAGCTGAGCTACACCGCCACACACTATAAAAAATAACGAGTATCTCTCTCGTTCTATGTTCAAAAAATGGTAGCGAGGGAAGGATTCGAACCTTCGACCTTCGGGTTATGAGCCCGACGAGCTACCAGCTGCTCCACCTCGCGTCACTTGTTCTGCCAATTTTTCAGATGCAGCTATTTTGTCAAGACAAATCTTCGTGAGCCTTGTAAATAATGCCGGATCTTGTGCTATAAAGAGTCACTGAAATCTGCAAATAGCGATCAATGGACAAAATAGGTAAGTCTAAGAGAGAATAGGATATCCGAAAAGCATTTGCAGAAAACCACTTGGACATAGTTTTAGTAAATTTCATTGTTTTGATCACCAAAACCTGCAAATCGGGCAATGTTTTGTCCAAGTGGTTGTCACTATAATCAGCTTCAAATCAAGATAACAATTCCCGTAATGATATATGCAATATACCAGTACGTGTTTCGTTAGGTAGTATTTAGAGTCTTGGATTTGTATCTATTTTGGAATTTGCAGTTTTCGGTGACCCAATTTGCAGATTTCAGTGACTCTTTTCACTGAACGCCATCGACTCGATATTTGATAGACTGTATGCATCGCAAATGCAGAGTGAGTGCCTGCGGGACGGCATTTCAACCGAGCCTTGGAACACTCTCTCCCCTTCCGCTATGTATCAAACCAGGTTCAGGCTGATACCGTGCTCTTATCGTGCTATGTCCACAGCTTTATCATGGCTTGAAATCAGCTTGATCCCTGCTCAACTATCGGGGAGAGCATTCGGTTTCGTGGTATTGGTTTGATCAAGCGCCAGGATGACGCTTCTACAATCGGCGCTACGGGGAGTGTCGATACAGTGCTGTTGGATCCGGCATCTCTGCCTATTATTTCAATTTATTGTTTCAACTTCACCAGCTTAAGCGTCTGTTTACTACCGGATTCACGGGCAAAGTAGATTCCTGCCCCCAAGCTTCTGCCCAGATCATCCCTGCCGTCCCATTCATAAGCTTGACCGCTCCCAGCGATGCTGCGCACCTTTTGGCCGCGAAGGTTGTAGATAATCAGCCCTTGGCGCGCCTGAAGGTTCTTTCCGGAGATACATATAACATCCTTGAAAGGATTGGGATAGGCAGTCAGGGCGGGGGGTGGATTGAGCGGATCGTCTGTTGACGTGCTCAGGTTGAGTTTCAGGAACCGAATCTGCTTTGTCGAGTTAGCTTGCCAGACCAATGAAGAAAGGTATTCTACCAAATAGTCATCGCTAAAATAGTGTTGACTCACATAATATCCATCGGGGGTATCTTGCCATTGATTCTCTGTAGAGTGAATCCATTGATCCGAGGCGAGGTCTGCCACCCGGTAACTGTAATCACCCTCTTGATAATCTATCAGCACCAGAAAATCCCGCATGTCGGCGGCAAAAACCACTTGATCAAAAATGCCGGGCTGGACCGGGAAAGCTGAGTATGGAGAAACTTCCCCGATGCCATGATGTTGAAACAAGCGAAACTCATTGTCGCCTTCGAACTCATCCCAAAACCTGTACCAGGCTCCGTGGATGCTATCGGATAACCGAAACATGAAATCAAAGCTATGAGTAAAATATGTAGTCCCGTCTGAATACAACATTTGCTCATATGCGAGGGTATCGGCACTTGTGGTCACCAATCCCCCCATACTCAATCCGAATGTTTGCTGCCAGGTGGCATAGTATGTGTACTCATCAAAGCCATAGTGATCTTCGATTCTGTGTATGTCGCCATAGTACAGAGTGGGATTCAGTTGCGGGTCAAACACAACTACGGGAAGGGGCTCAAACATGTACTGATCGAATTCCGAAAGCACCAAGCGATCCCCAAATACAGCGATGCCGGCGGCACTAAAAGCGGATACATCATACACAAAGCTGCAGTCTCCGGTTGCCAGTGTCCATTTGCAGAGGCTCCAACTGATCCCGTCAGCGCTCCCGATGAAATAGACGCTTCCATCCAAGATTCTCCAACAGTACGAATTTGCAATGGTTGAAGATGGAAGATGATAAGCTTGGATTGTGCCATTTGCCAAAACCAGGCAGCGCATACCGGTAGAATTTCGAAAGAATAAGTAATATCCACTCGAGTGGTTGGTAGCATATCTGAGCGTAAAAAGGTCACCGGCTGCTGCATCAAACTCGTATATAACCTGCTCAGCTTCCTGGCTACCATCGGCATGCAAGCGCTTCATCCTGATTTGACTTGTAGGTTGAAACCAATCACCCCAAGCATACATGCAAAAAGTACTATCGGTGTCCATCATGGACATGCTCATCGCAAAGTCTGTCTCGATGCAAGCGGTCTCGATAAACTCTGCGACCAAGGTGGCACTGATTAGCAGTGGCGCAATAAATAAAAGAAACATAACTAAGTACTTCATGGTTCGTAGCTCCTTTACTTACGCTGATACTATATAGCAATACTATTTATGTCAAGCTATTTCTGCTTAGTTATTGTTTCATCACTCGCGAGTAGCGGCGCTCGCCTGAAGCGCCGAATATAAAGAGTCACTGAAATCTGCAAATAGCGA
>NZ_SIJA01000004.1:0-1518 GCF_012062385.1 Methanocorpusculum sp. GPch4
ACACGATGCACGAACGCTTTGCCCACTTCATCCTCGAGGAGCTTAAGGGATGGGGACTCCCCTATGGGGTCCTGGACGGTCAAACCTTTACCATCAAGATCACGTTCTCGAATGAACGGCCGGAGGAAGAATGACGCAGGAGCATAAACCCTGCCCCGGTCTCCGGCTCGCCGACCGGGTCATCCTCTCAAAGATCCTTGCCGGCACCTGGAAACTCGACGCCGAAAACGGCGAGATCATCTCGCGGAACACCGGAAAGCCCCTGAGCTTTTCCCGTAAGAACAACGGGTATTGTTCGATCCGGGCCCGATATATGGGGTTCATGGTGGACATCACGAAGCATAGGGCCGTCTACATCGCCGGGAACTGCAGAACGATGGACGATCTGCCGATCGATCTGAACCTCCACATCGACCACATCAACGGAAACATCGATGACTGCCGGCTCGCAAACCTCCGGCTCATCCCGTTCTGGGACAACAACCATCCGCTTTCGGGACGAAAAAAGCGGATCTTCACGGACGATCAGGTTGCCGATATCCGACGACGGTATGCGGACGGCGAACCTCCGCGGTTTCTCGCAGCGGCGTTTGGCGTGAACAAGTCCACGATCCACCGGATCGTGACAAGACGGAGCTATGCGGAGGTGGGTCTGTGAGCGGGTCCGAGTACCGGCGCACGGTGACGTTTGCCTGTCCGCACTGTTTCGGGATCGAGGCGAAGGAGTTCTGGGTCCGGGACCTTGACGAACTGCGGCGGAAGAGGATCCGGTGCCCGGTCTGCGGGTCGGTGATGCTCCGGGTCGATTCGGAGAAGGAGGAGTATCTTGTCTCGCTGTCAAAGATAGCGCTGCGGAAGATGCATGATGCCATCGCCCGGCAGGAGGAGGATCACTATGCCCACAGGTAAGATGGAGTCGGGATGTGTCCTCTCCATTCTGGAGACGGCGTTTCCTCATCCGTCTGAAGAGTATGCGGATGCGTTTTTCTGTCAGGAGATGACGGCTGCGCTGGAAGCGGCGGCGAAGGAGTATAAGGTCCGGTTCCTGGAGACGGTCGATGAGATCAGAGCCGGCGGGCTTGAGTCTGCGGAGTTTGTTCTCCGGCGGGAGGAGAAGAGGAACAAGTCCGTGAATGTCCCGCTGCTTCGTGAGGAGCTGCCTGAGCTGTTTGCGGAGCTGGCGTTTGTTTCCGCGGCGAATGCGTCGAAGCTTCTGTCGAAGAAGTTCATCTATGATGCGACGAAGAAGCTGATCAAGAACCGGATCACGAACTATGAGGAGGTGAATGTGAAGGATCTTGAGGCACGCCTCCCGGAACCGGAGTATTCGCGGTATGTTACGGATAAGCTGATCTCGGAGAGGTATGTGGTGGAGGCGAAGTCGTGAAGCACTGGTATGAACGGGCTGGCATAGCCGGCCTTAGTCTTACCAGTGTCGAAGAAGGGGGTGACCCCTGATGAGACACTGGTATGATTTCCCGGAGCTTCTGGATCGAAGGAAGCTGAAAGGGCTGGTGG
>NZ_SIJA01000082.1:0-56444 GCF_012062385.1 Methanocorpusculum sp. GPch4
GCTTTCAGCGTCCAACCCGCCCGCTCGCACGTCTCCTTCGCTTCGCTCAGGAACTTGCTTAGCTGAGGTTGGCCGCGTTCCGCGTCCAACCCGCCTGACCGCAAGTTTTCTTCAAAAACTTGCTTAGCTGAGGTCGGCCGCGTTCCGCGTCCAACCCGCCTGACCGCAAGTTTTCTTTGGAAACTTGCTTAGCTGAGGTCGGCCGCGTTCCGCGTCCAACCCGCCATCAAAACCTTTAATAACTCTCCCCTTGAATTGTTCACTAGGATAGAAGATACAATTATGAAACCCGTTACTCCTTCTTCAATAGTCATCATCGGCATACTTCTTCTTATTTTGGCAGCTGCCGGGTGTATAGCTGCCCCCGAGGAACCAAAAATCGAACCGGTCTCCGAACAGTATTACGCGGACATGAACGTGGCACTCGACAGATATGTAGAGACCATCAATGCTGAGATGGCGCAGATCAACGCATCGGTCTGGACTGCCGCCAGGGAACTGGACGGTGTCCCGGCAGATGATCCGGCAGTCAAACTCGCGCTCTTAAAACTCAAAAGCGAGATCCCGCTCGCATTCGACGCAGGAAGGGTCACCAAGGATAACTATCTTTCTGCCGTCACCAATCCGATGGGAGAAAAAACCCTCGTCGGGACCTATGTCGGGACCTACCAGTTCACCGAAGAAGAACTCACGTCTGCCGGAAACACCTGTCTCATATCCGGCTACACCACCTTCAAAAACGGTGAACGCGGGGTCCGTATAGCCGCGCCCGTCTATGACGCCGAAGGAAACTTTGACGGCATCCTGCAGGTGCCTCTCGACGTGGACTACCTCTTCGCAGGGCCTGCTGAAGTACTCAAGAATGAATGCGGATACACCGCCTGGATCGTTGATACAAACGGCATCGTGCTCTACGACGACGACTCCTTTGAAGTCGGCTCGGATCTCACCGCCGGATCCTCATATTTTACCCCCACCTACACCAAAGCGGTCCAAACTATCCTTGCAGACACATCGGGACAGGCTTCATACATCCATTTTACCCGCGGCTGGGTCTCCCGGGATCAGATAAACGCGGTCTGGACGACTCTGCAGCCCGGCGTCGGAACAGAATGGCGGATCATACTCACTGATGATGTACATATATACGAGGGTCCTGAAAGTACGCAGATAACACAGGAAGAGCTGAAGGCCTTTGTGACAAACGCCTACCTATATGCCAACACGGAGGGAAAACAAAAAGCTCTTGCCGCATTCAATGATCCGCACGGTCCGTTCGTCGACGGAGAGCTGTATATCTTTGCGCTGGATATGAACGGTACGGTCCTTTCCCTCCCCCACCAGCAGCCGCTTGTCGGAACAAGTACCTGGTTTTCCATGGACTCGACCGGGGTCAAACATATCCAGCGCATGATCGCCCGGGCGCAGCAGGGCGGCGGATATGTGTTTTATCTGTATCCGAATCCGGACGAAGGATTCCAGCATGAACTGAAGTTGTCCTATGTGATCCCGGTCGATAACGACTGGTTCATCGGCGCAGGAGTATATCAGCATGATTCGGCGTTTTCCCACGGCAAAGTCATCGACTGGCAGACACGAAACGCTCTGGTCGAACAGGTTCGGACCATGCGGTATCTTGCTGCCGTCGAAGGCATACCCGCGGTGACCGATATGATCCTGGATCCGGCCAGTTCGATCCAAAGAGAAGACATCTACCCGTTCGCGGTCACCGGAAACGGCACGATCCTTGCATTCTCCACCGAACCGGCCCTTGTCGGGACCAACCAGCTCGGCAGTGTCAACAGTTACGGGATGTCCTTTGTCCGGGAAGGTATCTCCCTTGGAAAGAGCGGCGGCGGCCTGATGTACACGCTCGCCTGGGACTCCGCACAGAACCGTGAGGTGTATGTCCTGGATTACGTTGAACCGGTTGGAAACGACACCTACTTTGCAAGCTTTATGATTCTTGAGTGAGGAAAAAAATGACACGAAATCAAGTAATGATGATCGGTGTTGCCGGCATACTGCTGATCCTCATAATTACCTCGGGCTGCATTGCGTTTGCGGGAAACACGCCCGAACTTCAGCCTGTTTCCGATGAACACACCCGTGAAATGCAGGCGGCGCTGTATCCGGTGATCTACCTGATCACCGATGAGATGGATGATGCATGCAGTTTAGTGATGAAAACTGCCCGCGAACTTGACGGAAAAGAAGCAACCGATCCGGACGTCCGGCTTGCTCTCGTTAAACTGAGACGCGATATCCCGTCCTCCTTTGAGGTGGGGCTCTTCGATGCAGACGACACGCTGATCTCTTCAACTGAAGACCTTGGCGCGACCATGGAGATCGGCTCAGGCAAGGCGACCCATCATTACACCGAAGAGGACTTCAAGGCTGCCGGATCGCGGTGCATCGTCTCGGGATACACGACCCTTCTTCACGGCGACAACGGATTTACCTTCACCGCCCCGGTGTATGATGATGAGGGAAAGTATAACGGGAACCTCCGGGTCGGGATCGACACCTGGGCGCTCTTTGCAGGGATCAACGAATATCTCAGAAATGAATACGGCTATACGATCTGGGTGACCCAGGAGAACGGGCTTGTGATCTATGATCAGGACTCTCAGGAGATCGGGGAAAATCTCATCTCCGACACGCTGTATCAGATCCCCTCTCTGCAGAGTGCCGTGAAAAAGATCCTCACAGATCCGTCGGGCAATGCCTCGTACTTCTTCCACGACCCAACCTGGGTGAACTTTGTCCAGACCAACACCGTCTGGGGGACCGTCAGTCCGGGATACGGCATGACCTGGAAGATCGTTCTGTCCGACAATGTTCCGGGAAAAACCTCGGGGGATCCTGAGGAGATGCGGACACCCGAAGAGCTGAAAGCATTTGTTGAAGAGGCCTATGTCTACGCCCAGAAGGAAGGAAAGGAAAAAGCGCTTGCTGCGTTCAATGATCCGCGCGGGGAGTTTAGTGACGGTGAACTCTACATCTTCGCCTATGATATGGACGGCGTTACGATGGCTCTTCCTTATCAGCCGGGGCTGATCGGAACGAGCCGCTGGTTCATTGAGGATCCAAGCGGCGTGAAGATCATGCAGCGGATGGTCTCCCGGGCACAGCAGGGCGGCGGGTATCTGTGTTATCTGTATCCAAACCCTGACCACAATTATGCCCAGGAGTATAAACTGTCTTATCTGATGCCGGTGGATGACACCTGGTTCATCGGGGCAGGTTCCTACATCCAAAACAGTCCTCTGTCGAACTCCGAGTACATCGACTGGCAAGCCAGGGAGGATCTCACCTATCAGGTCAGAAACATGCAGTACATTGCGGCCACTGAAGGGATCCCTTCACTTACCGCGATGATCAAGGATCCAACCAGCAGTCTGCAGATCGACGGACTCTATCCGTTTGCGGTCGCCGAAAACGGCACGGTCCTTGCCTGTTCCCTTAAACCCTGGCTGGACGGCACCAATCAGCTGGGACGAACAACAGCTCTCGGCGTATCGCTATTCAGGGAAATGATCTCCACTGCCCGTGAGGGGGGCGGCGTGTTCTACTGCCTGGATGGTGATCCGGGAAGCAGTGATGCGCAGTATATGCTGATCTATGTCGAACCGGCTGGTGCCTCCGTCTGTGTAGGCAGTATGCTTATAATCGGGTGAGCTTGTATGGTCATTCGCTACAAAAAGAAAACTCCCGGACAGATCCGTTTTATCATGGTGGTCTTTCTCATTGCGGCTGTGATTATGATCCTTGTAGGCGCACTCTCGGGTTTGCTGTTTGGAGCGAACTATATCGTGGATCAGTCTCTTTCGGATCCTGATGTTCTGGTGAATCCGTCATTGGCAGGAAATGATATCGTCGTGACGATCTATGAAGGACGAAGGATCAGCGAGCTCGAGCAGATTTCAGTGGAGATCGAAGGCTATGCTCCCGTGGTGATGAATGTGCAGAAAGGCGCGTCCGAGGTCGTTTTTACCGGAATCGCCGTTCAGATCACGGAAACACGGACGGTCGGCGTACGCGGGATATTTACCGACGGCACGGTAAAACTTCTGAAGATAGTCGAGCTGAAGTTCACCTGATCTCTGAAAAATCTTTTTTTTGCGGATGGAAGTTCGGCCGAGAGCAAACTGAATGTTTGCGACCGCGGTCGGTTTTTTTCTCATGTCTCCGCGCATTCCCGTACACGAAATCGAAGTACGTCTCAGAAGGACTTCAGTTTTTTTCCGGTTGACAGCACACCGCGTAAGTCCTATTAAAAAAAAGGTTTGCCGGGTTCACCCGCGGCGGATCACGGTCCCGGCCTTTCCTTCACGCAAAACTGCAGTCAGTTCGCCTGGATTATGGCCGTTCACGATCCTGACCTCATGCAGATTTTTGCAGTGCGCCAAAATCTCCACGGCCTTATGCTCCATAACCATATCGTCCATATTCAGATCCATAAGTTCGGTCGTGGTGATCGAAGGGATCAGCTCGGCATCCGGATAGATAAACGGATTCTTATCAAAAAGACCTGCAGTATTTTTCACCAGAATGCAGGCCTTCGCTCCAAGCACTTCGGCCGCGATCAGCGCACCGCAGTCCGTCCGATACTGAGGGAGCATCCCCTTTTCCGGAGGCACCTCAAAAAGACCAAACGGCGGCGTTCCCTGGGTCACCGGCAAAACCCCCTGGCGAAGCAGGTTTGGGACCTCTAAAATATCAGATGTCGAGATCGACTGTCCGCCGACATCAGCAAGAAGGATGGAAAGCATCAGCGCATTCTGCTCGCTGATCTTTCCGGCAAGCGACGCAAGAACGCCGGTCGGCATCCCAAGATCCAGACCGATATCCATAACATGACGGACACGCGCCCCGCCGCCCGTCATGATAAGCATAGGAAAATCATGGACAAGATCCCTGATCTCGCAAACAAGAGGATGGACCGCAGACGATCCGTAATCAATAACTCCGTGTCCGCCGATCTTGACAACGCTGACTTCAGGAGCGATACGAAGAGGGATGATCCCCTCCTGCCCGGAAAGAAGACCGACGCGGGAGAGCGTTTCACCCTTAAGATTTGATTCGAGACTTTTACGTGTATAGGGCGTTATTCTCATACGTACTATACATAAAGTCAGTCAGAGTATTTCTTTTTACCGTGTTCCGCCTCATCGATCGGGGCAAGATAGATAAGTTCGGCATCGACACCCTCCAGAATGGCTTCAAGTTCCGTTTTTCTGAAGTGGCTGGCGGCAAAACGAATGTCGGTACGGTCTCCGGTAACCGCAGCGATACGGTATCTCGGCTCCTGGACGCCTGTCCCGACCTTGTTTCGCTCTCTTACATAAATTTTTGTTGTCATTTTTTATCTCACCTGCTTTTTACACTGATATATCAGCTGGTATATGGGATAAATATTTGTATTGTGTGATAAAAAAATCCAGGCGTATGTATTTATTAATCTTTAATGATAATTAGTGATAAATGCACGAAAATCCGATCACGTATCAAAAAGCTCTTAATGCCTCAGCCGTTGCCGATTCACTCAGCTGCGACAAGGCACTCGCTATCTGTAAAATTTTTGAATTCGACCATGCCCCGTTCCGCGAGTACTGTGAATCACACCAGATCACGTTCACTGACTGCAGTGCGGATTTTTAAGAAAAAAACTGTTTTTGGAGAGATCAGCGTTTCGCCTGATTTCTCAACTCTTCTAAAAGGAGCGGCATGAACGTTCCGGCATCGCTGATCAGACCGATCGCCTGGGAGGTCCCGCGGTCCATGAGTTTGGTGACGGACGCGGGGTTTATGTCCACACAGATGGTTTTGACATGGGAGGGGAGAAGATTTCCGACAGCGACCGAGTGCAGGAGGGTTGCGACCATCAAAACCATCCCAAGCTCGGGGATGTGCCGGCGCATGGCGTCCTGGGACTCCATGACGTTCTGGATGACATCCGGCAGAGGGCCGTCGTCACGGATCGATCCGGCGAGAACATAGGGCACATCGTTTTTGATGCATTCGTACATGATCCCGCGGGTGACCAGGCCGGATTCGACGGCGGCACGGATCGAGCCGGCACTCATGATCTTGTTTATTGTATAGAGATGATGCCTGTGTCCTCCGCTGACGAGTTCGCCGGTCGCAAGGTTCATGCCAAGCGATGTGCCGAAGATGCTGCTTTCGAGATCATGGGTCGCGAGGGCGTTGCCGGCGAATAGGACATCAAGGTATCCCTCGCGGATCATCGAAGCGACGGCGTCGGACGCGCCGGTATGGACGATCGCGGGTCCCCCGACGAGAGCGACCTTTTTTCCGGAGGCTTTGACCGCGAGGAGTTCTTTGGCGATCCTGCTGATGATCGTCCGGCTCGGCCGCTCGGAGGAGACGCTGCCGGCCATGAACTCGAAGACGCCGATCTCACGCGGCCGTTCGGGGAAGTCGACCCTGACGCCTTCCTCGCCGACGACAACGGTGTCTCCCGGGAGAAGTTTGCCCTGCACGACGCATTTTGCGGTCATGTTTTTTGTGTCGACCGCGATGAGCGCATCCATTTTCATGGTGCCGACAGGTATCCACGTATCTTTGTAATGGACATAGGTCGGGTGGTTGGTCGTTGAATAGAATCCTTCCGGTGCGACCTTATCTTTTACAACGGTGACGAGTTCGACCTCCGCTTCTCCGGAGACGATGACACCCAATCTGCGGAGTTCGCTGATGAGGGCGGTCAGCTGCTCTGGCGTTTCGGCGCAAATCTGCATTCTGGCATAGCTCGGATCGGTCTTCAGCCGGCCAAGGGTAAACTCTTCCGTTTCGAAATCGCCGTTGTATTCGACGACGGTGTCCATGACTTTGGCAAGGATCCCGGAATCTACAATGTGGCCCCGAAGTTCGATTTCCCGCGAAAACTTCATGGGATAGTATTTGGATGTGATATGACATGAATTTAGGGGAAGATGGGGCGGGAAGGCTGGTTTATCTCTCAGCCGAAAAAAAGATCACACATCTCTCACGTTCTGAGAAACATGCCTGCGAGCCGGGATTTCGAAAGAACGATCGTCGTGGGTCGTCCATGAGGGCACGAATCGACCCGCCGATTTTCTCATGTGCAGTCGATTAACGACTGCACAGAAAATCACCGGCGCGATGAACTCGCTCCGCTCGCAATTCTCATTCGAATTACGTTCTGAGAAACATGCCTGCAAGCCGGGATTTCGAAAGAACGACCGTCGTCGGCCGGCCGTGAGGGCAGGTGTACGGCGATCTCGTCGCCATAAGCTGGCGTAAGAGGCGCTGCATCTGCTCGATCGTAAGAGGCGTGTTCCCTTTTACGACGGCACGGCAAGCGGCGGTCTTCAGCACCCGGTCCAGGACCTCGTCGGTACTGCCGACCCCGTCAAGCGCCGCTTCCA
Organism: Methanocorpusculum sp. GPch4; assembly: GCF_012062385.1. Lineage (NCBI taxonomy): Archaea > Methanobacteriati > Methanobacteriota > Methanomicrobia > Methanomicrobiales > Methanocorpusculaceae > Methanocorpusculum > Methanocorpusculum sp. GPch4. The sequence continues at coordinate 7,416 of NZ_SIJA01000082.1, forward strand.
AGATCGCGTGGATGACCTCCGGATCGCCCAAAGTCGAGGAGACGACCGGGACTGAGCGGACCATCCATACGTCTTTTCCAAACGGCTCGAGCAGATATCCCGCTGAGGCGAGAACTTCCTGCAGATCGGGAAGGGCGGCAATCTCCTTTTTCGAGAGCGTGATCGGGAGCGGAACGATCAGTTCCTGGCCGGACTCCGCCGACGAGGCGCGGGCGAGCAGCTGATCATACATGATCCGCTCATGGGCCGCATGCTGATCGACGACGATCAGGTCGCCGGATTCGTTCTTCGCGAGGATATACGTATCCCCGATCTGGCCGAGGACTTCGGGAACGAAGATATCCGTTTCCGGCAGCTCCCCGGTCTCGGTCCGCCGAAGCTGCTTCTCCGTCTGCTTCAAAGGAGCCTGCCCGGTCACCTGTTTCGCGGAATACGCAGGCACCGGTTCTCCCACGATCTCTGCCGGCAGGGTCGTGACCGAATCATGGGCGGGGGCGGGCGAGGGGAGTGAAAACGACGTGAGCCTTGAACAAACCGAAGGTTTGTGACCCGGGGCGGGAGAAAAGACCCGCTCCTCATGCAGAGCCTGATAGACCGCATCCTGAACAGACCGCATCACTTCCCTCTCGCGGGACAGACGGATCTCCCGCTTCGTCGGGTGCACATTCACATCCACCTCACGGGGATCGAGCGTGATGTCCAGAAATGCCGCGGGAAACATCCCTTTTGGAAGAAGCGTGCCGTATCCCTCGCGGATCGCCCACTGCAGCTGACGGGACGTCACCTGCCGGCCGTTTACCGCGAGATAAAACCGCGTCTGGGTCGTCTTCATCTCGGAACCTGGCCGCGTGATCCAGCCGTCGATCTTCACCGGACCGAAACTGCCGGAGACCGGGGTCAGCTCTTTTGAAAAGGATGAACCGAACACCGCCGCGATCACGTCCGGGTACGAGCCTGTGCCAAACGTCTGGAATCGTTCCTTCCCGTTGTACAGCAGAACAAACGAGATGTGCCGGTTCGAAAGGGCGATCCTCTCGACCATGTCGTAGACGTGGGACAACTCTGTCGGAACAGACTTCTGGAACTTGCGTCTGGCCGGCGTATTGTAAAAGAGCGCCTCGATGATAATGCTCGTTCCTTCCGGGGCACCGACCGCGGCGTGCGAGATCAGCTCTCCGCCGTGGATCACCACGCGGGCCGCTTCGGGCGAGGCCGAACCCCGTTCCTTTGTCGTGAAGGTCACCTTCGAGATCGCCGCGATGCTTGCGAGAGCCTCGCCGCGGAACCCGAGCGTGGTTATCCCGTCGAGATCCTCCGGGCGGGATATCTTGCTTGTCGCATGCTGACGAAACGCGAGAAGAGCGTCGTCGAAGTCCATCCCGACCCCGTCGTCCGTGACGGAGATCCGGGTGATCCCGGTCTTATCCGCCGATATCCCGATCCTAATCGAACGGGCATCCGCGTCGACGGCATTTTCCACGAGTTCTTTCACGACCGAGGCGGCGCGTTCGACCACTTCGCCGGCCGCGATATGGCTTATCGTCTCCTCGTCAAGGATCCTGACCTTGCTCATTTCTTCTCCAGCATTGCTTTGAGTTCGTTGATAAACATGAGGGCCTGCATAGGCGTCATCATATTCGGATCGGCTTCACGGACCCGCTCCTCGACCGCTGACTGGACCGGCTCCGGGGCATCCATCAGAAGCATCTGCGTGTAGTATTTTTTCCCGCCGGAAGAGGCGTCTTCGGACAGCGCCTCGCGGAGAAGATCCGCCGCCCGAACAAGGACCTTTTTCGGAACACCCGCGATCTTCGCCACATGGATACCGTAGCTCCGGTCGGTCGCGCCCGGAATGAGTTTTCGAAGGAACGTGATGTCGTGCTGATCCTCTTTGACGGCGAAGTGGTAATTCCGCACGCGCCTAAGCTCGGACTCCATTTCGATCAGCTGATGGAAGTGGGTCGCAAAAAGCGTGCGGGGACCGGATCCTCCTTTACCGTGCAGATATTCGAGTACGGACCGTGCGATCGCATACCCGTCGACGGTGCTCGTTCCCCGCCCGATCTCATCCAGGAGGATGAGACTTTTGTCGGTCGCGTTGTTCAAGATGTTTGCGAGTTCGAGCATCTCGACCATGAACGTGCTCTGCCCCCCGGCAAGATCATCGGATGCACCGACCCGGGTGAAGACCCGGTCGACGATCCCGATCCGCGCAAATCCGGCAGGAACGAAGCAGCCGGTCTGGGCCATGATACAAATCAGGGCGACGCTTCGCATGTAGGTGGATTTTCCGGCCATGTTGGCGCCGGTGAGGATCAGGATCTGCTGGCCGATCGAACTCATCTCGGTGTCGTTTGGGACATAGCCCCCCGGAACGCTGTTTTCGACGATCGGGTGGCGGCCGTCACGGATGAGAAGTTCCGTTCCGGGAACGAGTTCGGGGCGGACGTAGTTTCCGGAGAGGGAAAGATCTGCGAACGCGGCGATCATGTCGATCGTGCCGATCGAGCGGGACGCCTGCTGGAGCGCCGGGACGAACTGGCCGAGATGCGTGAGAAGTGATTCGAAGAGCGATATCTCGAGAGCAAGAACGCGGTCATCGGCCTGGGCCATCACCGCTTCTCGTTCGCGGAGTGCGGGGATCGTGAACCGTTCCCCGTTTGCGGTGGTCTGTTTGCGTTCGTAGGTGTCTGGGACGAGATGGAGGTTGGCTTTCGTGATCTCGATGTAGTAGCCGAACACGTTGTTGTAGGCGATCTTGAGCGAACGGATCCCGGTTCGTTCCCGTTCGGTCTGCTGGAGTTCGGCGATCCAGTCGCGGCCGTTTGCGACGATATGTCTGACTTCGTCAAGATCCCGGTCGTATCCTTCCCTGATGACACTGCCGTTTTTGTAGACGAGAGGCGGCTCGTCGACGATCGCGGAAAGAATCAGATCGGCGACGCCGTCAAAGGAGGGGATCTGTTCGAGTTCGTCTTTGAGGAGGCCTTCGGCGCCGCAGAGTTCGGCGGTGAGTTCGGGAACGGCGGCCAGACTCGAGGCGAGAGCGAGAAGATCACGCGGCGAGGCGTTTCCGTAGGCGATCCTGCCGGCGATCCGTTCGATGTCGGTGAACCTGGAGAGGATGGTCCTGGTCCCGGAGAGGAGGACGGGGCGCCGGGTGAAGAACCCGACGGCGTCGAGACGATGATTTATCTTTTCCGGCGAGGTCAGCGGCCGGGTGATGGTGCTTCGCAGAACACGGCTCCCCATGGGAGTTTTGGTCCGGTTGAGAAAGCCGAAGAGGGTCGTATCATTCCGGTCGCCTCGGAGGGGATTGAGGATCTCGAGATTCCGGAGCGTGATCGCGTCCAGGATCATCGCGTCGTTTGCGTATTTTCTGGAGAATCCGCGGATGTGGGGGAGACTCGTTTTCTGGGTCTCTTTTGCATAGCGGAGAGCGGCTGCGGCAGCATTGATGCATTCTGCGGAACTGACATCGAATCCGTCCAAGGAGGAGACGCAAAATGCGGCGGTGAGTTCGGCGGCGCCGTCGGTGAAGAGGCCTGAGCGGCCAGGGGTGAGGACCCTGCAGGTGGAGGCGAGGTAGGTGATGAGGTCTGCGGAGATGCCCTGCGGAACAAGGATCTCAAGGGGATTGTACTGTTCTATTTCGGTGGCGAGTGCGGAAAATCCCGGTTCATAGGGGATCTCCCGGACGAAGAATTCGCCGGTGGAGATGTCGAGGAAGGCAAGACCCATGACGGTTTTTTTGGCGTCGGAACACAGCGCCATGAGGTAGCGGGCGGTAGGACCGGGGATGACGTCGGCGTCGATCGCCGTTCCCGGGGTGACGACCCGGACGACGTCCCGCTTTACGACGCCTTTTGCGAGTTTGGGGTCCTCGACCTGTTCGCAGACGGCGACTTTGTAGCCTTTGCGGATCATTCTGGGGAGGTAGAGGTCGACTGCGTGGTAGGGGATGCCGGCAAGGGGGATCGGGTTTCCGTCTGGATCTTTGGAGCGGGAGGTCTGGACGATGTCGAGTTCGCGGGCACAGATCTCGGCGTCTTCGAAGAAGGTCTCGTAAAAGTCACCCATCCGCATGAAGAGGATACAGTCGGGATATTTTTCTTTGAATGTTTTGACCTGTTCCATTGCAGGAGTGAGTTTTTTGGGAGAGGCCATGTTGGGAATATGTTGTCGGTGAAAGGGTATGAGGGTTTGGAATGCGAGCCGAGCCAACGGCTCGGCTTTAGCGGAGCAAGTTTGAGTGAAGCGAAAACTTGCGACTGTGCGGCACGATGTGCCCTTAACTGAGCAAGTCTCTGCAGGAGACTTGCGACTGCGGGTCAACCGCAGGTTGACCTCAGCGGAGCAAGTTTGAGTGAAGCGAAAACTTGCGAATGTGGGCCGACCCGAAGGGCTGACCAAATCGGCGGCCCAACCCGCCCCCTAATCCCAATCCAGCATACCCTACCTATACATTCTTATTCGATCAAACCCACATCAGCAGTAACGAAACGCACAACGTCAGTACCTGACGAAAAGACGTTTCCCAAAGGAAAAGGAGACAGTGGAAACTACGATAGACATACAGCAGGCAATCAAAGAACGTCATTCGGTACGCAGCTTTACCGATCAGCCAATCGAAGGCGAGATAAAAGCCTCCCTTCTGGAAGAAATCGAAGCATGCAATCGGGAAAGCGGACTCAACATCCAGCTGTGTCTCGATGAGCCCAAGGCATTCGGCGGCATGCGGGCACACTACGGGAAGTTTGAAAACTGTAAAAACTACATCGCCCTCATAGGCATGGCCGGAACCGATGAAAAATGCGGATATTACGGCGAGAGACTCGTACTGAAAGCACAGCAGCTCGGGCTCAACACCTGCTGGGTCGGGATGACGTACAGCAAATCGAAAGCACCCTGTGTATTGAACAAAGGCGAAAAGATCCAGATCGTCATTGCGCTCGGCTATGGCAAAACATCAGGTAAACCGCATAGATCAAAGGACATGATGCAGCTCTGTAAAGTTGACGGAGAAATGGCAGACTGGTTCAAAAAGGGCATGGAGGCCGCAATGCTCGCTCCAACTGCGATCAATCAGCAGAAGTTCATCATAACGCAGAACGGAAACACCGTTTCGGCAAAACCCCTCCCCGCATTCTTTTCCAAATTCGACATCGGGATCGTCAAATATCATTTCGAGATCGGCGCAGGAAAAGAAAATTTCGAATGGGCATAGGATCTATGCCGCCGTCTCTCTCCGAAAAAATGCCGGATGCCGGAGGAGACATGAAACTTTTTTGCCTCAACCCCGGCCCCCTGCTCTTATCCCGCTGATACTGCGGACATCCTGATAAAAAAAGGTTCATCGGGTAATGCTGCATATCGCAGTCCCGATCGTTTTTTCAGTTTTCGGCAGGCGCTCCCTCCCCTTCGATCCTCAGCTTCTTCGTCTTCCATCCTCCGCGCATATAGAAGAACAGATCGAAACAGAACATCACGACCGTTCCGCAGACAGCTGCATACCAGATGTACTGGATTGGATACCCGCTGAGCGCAAAGAATGCCGAAAGACCGACCTGCACGATCATCTGACCGGCGATCGCCGAGTACATCCCCGGACGGGTCATACCTGCGCCGTTCATCGCAAATCCCATCGTCATAGCTATTGCTATGAGGAAATACGACAGCGGCACGATCTGCATAAACAGGATCCCGTCAGCAAGCGATTCGCCCGTCGCTCCGAAAAACTTCAGGAACTCCGTCGCAAACACCAGATACAGCGCCGCAACCCCGATCATAAACGCCGCATTGATCGCGGCCGCATATCTCACCGCTTGTACTGCCCGCTCCACTTTTCCCGCTCCGAGATTCTGACCCACCATTACGGCGACCCCCGTACACAGTCCCATCACGATGATCAGTCCCATCATATCCAGACGCAGACATATCCCGTATGCCGCAACCGCCGCCGTACCGTAAACGGCGATGATCGTCGTCATGGAAAGGAACGCCACACTCCGGATGCCGCTCTGGACCGCCGAAGGTATCGCGATCACGACGATATCGCGGATAAGCTTGGGCTCAAACGTCCACTTCTTTGGAAACCGGATCGGACTGTTCTTTCTTGACGGCAGAAGATACATCACGCCGATCAGGAGCAGAACGCCGATCGCCCGCGAGGTGAGGGACGCATAGGCGGAACCTGCGATACCGAATGCAGGCAGACCGCCAAGACCCATGATCAGTGTCGGGTTAAGAGCAATATTCACCACATTGACCCCGAGCATCACATACATCGGCGTCCTTGAATCCCCGGTGCTCTGGAAAACCGTCGTCAGCGTGATCAAAATCACCATCACGAACAGACCCATCAGCATCGGGGTAAGAAACCGCGCACCCTCCGCCGCGACATCGGGATAGGCTCCCATCAGAAGAAGCAGATTCTCTGAAAAGAACAATCCGATCACCGCCAGGATCGCCGAAAACCCAAGCGCCAGATACAGGGAGTGCAGCAGGATCACCTGGATACGTTCATACTTCTCCGAACCGTATGCCCGCGAGACAAAGGCCGCCGTGGCCGTCACAATGCCAAAGATCACCGTCGTCAGGACCATAAGCACCATAATACTCATAGTTCCGCCGGCGATGGACACATCACCCAGTTTGCCGATGAAATACATGTCCACGACCTCCAGTACGCTCTGAAGAAGGTTGCTGATAATGATCGGCAGAGCCACTATGAACAGGGCTTTGCCGACCGGTCCTTCAGTAAGGAAATTGCCGGAATTTTTCATCGTCACAATATCATACTAAAGGGATTTGAACGGTAATAAAGATTAATGGATTTAAATAGTTCCCCCGGCCCGCATGCGTTTATTGTCTGCCGACAAAATGCCGGCGCGGGATGCATGGTGAGATCCGACAGCCAACGGTCGTGAAAAAAAGAATTGTCCGGATTCAGAAAGTTCCAAATCTTTGTGCTTCTACGTCTCCTTCTTATCTCCCGACTCTGATAAAAACGACGCAACATTCCTATCCTCCCGCCCGAGATAGATCATCGCCACCGTAAGTCCGAGGATAACGATCGTCGTTCCGACGATATCGACAAACGTCAGATCGGTCACAAGAAGTCTTCTGACCATCGTCGTGACGCCCGCGATCAGAATCGGTCTGACAAGCACGCGCCCTGCACGCACATAAGACTGGACCATATCGATCAGTGTCGCGATAACAATGATCAAAAGAATGCCCTGAAGCACATTTGTGAGCGCCGCCTGTGTGGGGTCCTCAAGTGCGAAACTGATCATCTTGAGGGTCTCAAGGGTCCCGATAAGGGCGGTAATTATCAAAAGAGCCGCAATAAGGATGTAAATTGCGATCGTCACCAGGCTGCAGCCTTTCACTAGAAAACGCTGGGTCCGCGGGAACATATCCATATCTGCCATAATTAAGTAGGATATAGTTCCATTGTATAGGTAATAAAACAGTCTCCCTCTTTTCAGAGGGGTTGGGTGGTGTAAATCGTCATATTTATATGTGAATACATCATTCTATTACCGCTGTTTCCTAGATGAAACACAAGGGCCAGTAGATCAGTCAGGCAGATCGTCGGACTTTTAATCCGCAGGTCGGGGGTTCAACTCCCTCCTGGCCCGCTTCACGCTTTCGGGTTTTTTGATAAGGAAAAAATGCTTACAGCATACCTTATCTCATTTTATTCGATGCGTGTCTATCATCCATTACCACACCACCGGCGAATGTGTTCCCATTGGGCCATTCACAAGCCGAAGAACCAGACTTTTAAAAACTGAACCAGCTACCTGACATAATCAGCAGCAAGACACCGTATTCACACGAATCTGATTAGGAGCTACATGACAAGACTCAATGTATTACTGCATGAGATGGTCCCCGACCATCAAATCATGACCGATGAGGATGTAAAAAATCTTCTCGTAACCTTCGACATAACGGAAGACCATCTTCCAAAAATCTATCATGATGACCCCGCTGTAAAAGCCTGCGGCGCAAAACCCGGAAACGTCATTACGATCGTAAGAAAAAGCCAGACTGCAGGCGAAGCCACGTCCTACCGCCTCGTAGTAAGAAGGCCAAAGAAATAATTCGGAGGTAAAAATCATGATCGACAGAAGTGTATTATCAGGCGCGTACTTTTCCCAGGAACATGTTGCCCGCCACCAGCTGGATTCGTATAACAATTTTGTCCAGTACAACCTCCAGAAAGTCGTAGACGAACAGAGGATCGTCGAGACCGAGATCGTCAACAGAGGAAAGAACCAGGAGGCCGTATGGGTCGAACTGGGAACCATCCGCGTTGAAAAACCCATCGTCAGAGAGGCTGACGGGTCGCAGAGCAAACTCTATCCGGCAGAAGCCCGGTTAAGAAACCTCTCCTATGCCGCCCCGATGATCCTTGAGATGACCCTGCACCAGGGAGACAAAGTGTATCCTGTCCAGGAAACGACCATCGGTCAGCTTCCGGTCATGATCGGCAGCCAGGTCTGCAACCTTTGCGGTCTTTCCCAGCAGGAAAGAACCGAACAGGGCGAGGATCCAAGCGACCCCGGAGGATACTTCATCGTCAACGGGACCGAGCGTGTTTTAATGACCCTCGAAGATCTTGCGAGCAACAAGATCATGACCGAGTTCACCGAGAGATACAACGAGCAGATCCATGTATCCAAAGTGTTCTCCCAGTTCCGCGGCTACCGCGCTCTCGTCGTTGTCGAGAAAAATAAAAAGAATCTCCTCGACGTCTCCTTCCCAAGCGTCGCCGGTCACCTGCGGTTCGCAGACCTTATGCGTGCGCTTGGCCTCGAGTCCGATGAAGATATCGTATCCGCGGTATCCCTTTCGGAAGATGTCCTCACCTACATGATGCAGAACCTCGAAGAAAGCGAATGCGCCACCGTCGAAGAGGGTGTCATGTATGTCGGAAAGAAACTTGCACCGAACCAGACCAAGGATTATCAGAGAAAACGCGCAGAGTTCGTGCTGGACAGCTATCTTCTTCCTCACTTAAACTACGCTATCCCTGCCTCGCTGAAACCCGGGGATGAAGGCTACGAGGTCTATGCAAAAGACGTCCGCGTGGCAAAAGCCGAATTCCTCGGCAGAATGGCAGAGGCATGTTTCGACCTCGCACTCAACAAAAGGAGAATCGATGACAAAGATCACTACTCCAACAAACGCCTGAAACTTGCCGGCGACTTAATGGAGGATCTGTTCCGTATCTCGTTAAACAGACTGACCCGCGATGTCAAGTATCAGCTTGAACGCGCGAGCATGCGGCACAGAGAACTCGCGATCGGAACCGTCGTCCGTGCGGATGTCCTGACCGAACGCCTGATCCACCCGCTTGCAACCGGAAACTGGGTCGGCGGAAGGACCGGCGTATCCCAGCTGATGGACCGTGTCGACCACATGTCGGTCATCTCCCACCTGCGAAGAGTCATCTCCCCGCTGTCCAGATCCCAGCCTCACTTCGAGGCCCGTGATCTGCACCCGACCCAGTGGGGCCGCATCTGTCCGTCCGAAACACCGGAAGGACCAAACTGCGGTTTAGTGAAAAACTTTGCCCAGCTTGTTGAAATAAGCAAAGGAACCGACGAGGAAGAGATCCTCCGCGTCATTCAGGGCATGAAGATCCAGCCGATCAGGAGCGAATAAAAATGGAAAAGAAAATGGCACGTGTATTCGTGGACGGCGCTTTGATCGGAAAAGTCGACGACGCCGTAGGATTCACGAAAAACTTCAGACAGATGCGCAGATCAGGGCACGTCTCGACCGAAGTCAATATTTCATACAAAGATTACAGTAACGAGATCGTTATCAATACCGACCGCGGACGGGCCCGCCGCCCCCTGATCGTTGTGGAAAACGGCATCCCGGCAGTCACCCCCGAAGATATCGAGATCGTCAGATCCGGTGCAGAGGACTTTATGGCCCTGGTCTCCCAGGGAAAGATCGAGTTCATCGACGCTGAAGAGGAGGATGACCTCTTCATCGCCGTTCAGGAAGAAGACCTGACCACCGAACACACGCACCTTGAGATCGACCCGTCCCTTATCCTTGGTATCGGCGCAGCGCACGTTCCGTTCCCGGAACACAATGCATCGCCGCGTGTTACGATGGGTGCAGGTATGATCAAGCAGGCGTTAGGGTTTGCCCAGGCAAACATGAAGCTGCGGCCCGATACCCGCGGTCATATGCTTCACTACGCCCAGGTCCCGATGGTCCACACGCAGGCAGCCGAGCTTATCGGTTCCGACAACCGCCCGCAGGGTCAGAACTTCTGTGTGGCCATCATCTCCTACGAAGGATACAATATTGAAGATGCGCTCATCTTCAACAAAGCCTCGGTCGAGCGCGGAGTAGGCCGCTCCCACTTCTTCAGAACCTATGAAGGAGAGGAACGCAGATATCCCGGAGGACAGGTCGACAGGATCGAGCTCCCGGACGAGGATGTCCAGGGTTCGCACGGAATCGGTTCCTACGCAAACCTTGATATCGACGGGATCATCAATCCCGAGACCGTCGTAAATGAAAAGGATGTTCTCATCGGCAAAACCTCCCCGCCGCGTTTCCTTGAGGAACCGACCGGAGAGCTCATCGCCGTTGAAAAACGCCGCGACACCTCGATCACTATGAGAAGTAACGAGACTGGTATCGTTGACACCGTCATCATCACCGAGTCCGAAAACTCCTCCCGCCTCGTCAAAGTCAGAACGCGTGACCTCCGTATCCCCGAGATCGGCGACAAGTTCGCATCCCGTCACGGTCAGAAAGGTGTCTGCGGTCTTATCACTCCGCAGGAAAATATGCCGTTCACCGCTGCCGGTATCGCGCCTGACCTCGTCATCAACCCGCACGCAGTCCCGTCGCGTATGACCATCGGTCATATGCTCGAGATGATCGGCGGCAAAGCCGGTTCGCTCGAAGGCTCCCGCGTGAACGGGACCTCGTTTCGAAAGACCCAGGTCGAGAAGATCTTCGACTCGACCTTTGCCCAGAACCGTCTGTTGAACGACAAAGAGATCGGCAAAGACGTGAAGTCGAGCAAACTGACCCGTGAACAGGTGCTGAGACACCAGCTCGCGGAAGCAGGATTCGCTCACAACGGCCGTGAAGTCATGTACGACGGCATCACCGGACGCAGATTCCAGGCCGATATCTATATGGGTGTCATCTACTACCAGAAACTCTACCACATGGTATCTACCAAGATGCATGCACGGTCCAGAGGTCCGGTCCAGGTCCTTACCCGTCAGCCGACCGAAGGACGCGCCCGTGAAGGAGGTCTTCGTTTCGGTGAAATGGAACGTGATGTGATGATCGGTCACGGTGCCGCGATGGCACTCAAAGAACGTCTCCTTGACGAGTCCGATGCTGTGAAACAGTACGTCTGCGCACGCTGCGGAATGGTCGCCATGTACGACGCCAAGCAGAAGATGACCCGCTGCCTTGCCTGCGGTGCAGAAACCGATATTTACGAAGTTGAAATGAGTTACGCGTTCAAACTTCTCCTTGACGAGATGAAGAGTATGGGTATAGCTCCCAGACTGAGACTGGAGGATATGGTATGACATCGCCAAAGAGGATCGGCAAGATCGAGTTCGGTATCCTTTCACCGAAAGCGATCCGCGACATGAGTGTCTGTAAGGTCATCTGGCCAGACACCTACGACGACGACGGATTCCCCTACCCGAAAGGTCTCATGGACCCGAGTCTCGGAGTTATCGATCCGGGACTTCGCTGCAAAACATGCGGTCAGAAACAGGGCGACTGCCCGGGCCACTTCGGTCACATCGATCTCGCCAAACCTGTCATCCACGTAGGATACACCCGCCTGATCAGAAAACTTCTCCGTGTCACCTGCCGTGACTGCGGCCGGCTTCTTCTTGATAAAGAAGAGATCGAACGCTTCTCAGCACTTGAAGACGACCCCTACTCCGCCGAGACCATCGGCGAGAAGGATATCAAAAAGGAACGTATCTGCCCCTACTGCGGTGATCAGCAGTTCAAGATCAACTTCGAGAAGCCGACCTCATTCGTTGAGATCGTCACCGAAATGGGTGAAGACGGCAAAGTCCACAAGTCGGAACGCAAACTGACCTCTGCCGACATCCGTGAGCGCCTCGAAAAGATCCCGGACGACGATCTTCGTCTTCTCGGTATCGACCCTGACGTAGCAAGACCCGAATGGACCGTTCTTACCGTCCTTCCTGTCCCGCCGGTAACGGTCCGCCCGTCCATTATCCTTGAAAACGGTCAGAGATCCGAGGATGATCTGACCCACAAGCTTGTGGATATCATCAGGATCAACCAGCGGTTCAAGGAAAACCAGGATGCCGGTGCCCCGCAGCTCATTATCGAAGATCTGTGGGAGCTTCTCCAGTACCACGTCACCACCTACCTCGACAACGAGGTCGCAGGATGCCCGCCGGCGAGACACCGGTCCGGCAGACCGCTCAAGACACTCTCTCAGCGTCTGAAAGGAAAAGACGGCCGTTTCCGCGGATCCTTATCCGGTAAACGTGTCAACTTCTCCGCCCGTACGGTCATCTCCCCCGATCCGAACCTTTCGATCGGTGAAGTCGGTATCCCGCTTGCCATCGCAAACGAGATGTCCGTTCCTGTAAGAGTGACCAAACAGAACCTTGAGGATATGCGTGTCCTGATCAGGATCGGTCCGCACAGACCGACACTCCGTGACCCCTGCGGCGCGAACTATGTCAACAGACCCGACGGCCGGCGTATCAGACTGATCTCCGGTGAAGAAGGCAACTGTGACACCGTCGCCGAAATGATCGAACCAGGATGGAAGATCGACAGACAGCTGCGTGACGGAGATATCGTTCTCTTCAACCGTCAGCCCTCTCTGCACCGTATGTCCATCATGTCCCACCACATCAAAGTCATGAACGGCAGAACGTTCCGCCTTAACCCGGCAGTATGTCCCCCGTACAACGCAGACTTTGATGGGGATGAAATGAACCTGCACGTTCCTCAGACCGAGGAAGCACGCGCAGAAGCCGAACTTCTCGTCGCGGTCCAGGAAAACATTCTCTCGCCGCGTTTCGGCGGGCCGATCATCGGCGGTCTTCACGACCACATCTCCGGTATCTTCCTGCTGACAAACCAGCTGAAATGGTACACGAAGTCCGAGTTCCTCTATCTCCTGAAATACACTGAGATGGAACACCTCCCCGCGCCGGGAAAGGTCGAAAACGGTATTCCCTACTGGAGCAACAAACAGGCATTCTCTATGATCCTGCCAAAGGACGTCAACATGTTCTACAAAGCTACCTGCTGCCGGAACTGTGATCCCTGTACCAGAAACACCTTCTGCCCCCACGATGCCTTTATCAGGATCGTTGACGGAGAACTCCTTTCCGGAACCATCGACAAAAAGTCTGTCGGAGCAATGGACGGAGCGATTCTGAACAGGGTCATCCGTCTCCACGGTATGCAGCGTGCGAAAGAGTACATCGACGATCTGACAAAACTCTCGATCCGTGCGATCATGCTGTACGGATTCTCGTACGGTATCAACGATACCGATCTCGGTAAAGAAGAGTACAAACAGATCCGCGACGTTCTCGACACCGCAGAACACGATGTGGCAAACCGTATCAATATCTTCGAGCAGGGACACCTTGAACCGATGCCTGGAAGAACGCCGGAAGAAACTCTTGAAATGCAGGTCATGAAAGAGCTGGGTAAAGCCCGTGACCGGACCGGTGATATCGCATCCCGTCACTTAGGTTTCGAAAACTCCGCTGTGGTCATGGCCGTTTCCGGAGCTCGCGGTTCAACGCTGAACATCGCACAGATGGCCGGTTGTATCGGTCAGCAGGCAGTGCGCGGTGAACGTATCGTTCGTGGATATGAAGACAGGACCCTTCCTCACTTCAAACGCAGCGACAAAGGCGCCGATGCGCACGGATTCGTCCGCAACTCCTATAAATCCGGTCTCAACCCGACCGAGTTCTTCTTCCACGCGATCGGTGGTCGTGAAGGTCTTGTGGATACTGCGGTTCGTACATCCCAGTCCGGTTACCTCCAGCGCCGTATGATCAACGCGCTGCAGGATCTCAAAGTCGCATACGACGGAACTGTCCGCAGTACCGGCGGCAAGATCATCCAGTTCGTGTATGGAGAAGACGGGACCGATCCGGCCAAGTCCGCATCCGGTCTGCCGGTCGATGTGAAAGGTATTGCCGAATCCGTTCTCAAGGAGGAGATCTAACATGGTTCCAAACAATGATGAGTTCGACGAGGAGTTCGATACCTTCGAAGAAGTCATCGAAGAAACTCCCGTAAAGACCTCAAAGAAGTCCCTGGCGGAAAAGGTCGAAGAAGTCCTTGAAACAGAATCTGCCGAGGAAACCCCCGCCGAGTCTGCAGAAAAGAAGCCCCGGGCAAAGAAAGCAAAGAAGACCGAAGAGGTCGTTATCGAGCCTGAATCTGCGATCGCAGCAGAGCTTCACACCTGGGACCTCCCCAAAACCCTCTTCCAGCAGATCAAGGTCTGGCTCGAAGGCAAATCCGAAGAGGAGCTCGAGGCAATCGATCTCGTTCGTCTGAAGTCCCGCGTAAGAAGACTGGTCGATGAAAACATGCCGGTCTCCACGACTACGGAGCTCACCAAGATCCTCACCTCAAAGCATGATGCCGGCAAGGAAGTAACCGAAGACAACTTCGAGAACATCGTCACAAGGATCAACTCCGAGTATGAACGCACCCGTGTTCAGCCCTGTGAAGCGGTCGGTATCAACGCCGCCCACTCCATCGGTGAACCGGGCACGCAGATGACCATGCGTACCTTCCACTACGCAGGTGTGGCTGAAATCAACGTTACTCTTGGTCTGCCGCGTCTTATCGAAATCATGGACGCCAGAAAAGAGCCGTCGACACCGACCATGACCATCTTCCTGGACCCCGATTACCGCGAAAGCCGTGATAAGGCGCGTGAGGTTTCCTGGAAGATCGAAGCAGCTCCCCTTCATGAGTTCGGCGATATCGAGACCGACATCGCAGAGATGTGCGTCCTTGTCCAGATCAACAAAGAGGTCTGCAAGAAACGAAAGATCGCCGTCTCCGAAGTTCTCGCCCGCGCTCCCCAGAAGATCAAAGACAAACGTCACTACCGTGACTTTGAGGTCGAGATCGACGAGACAAACGGCATCCTGAAGTTCCTCCCGAAAAACGAGGAGTCCTATCAGAACCTGTTCCAGCTCGCAGAACATGTCCGTCAGGTCATCGTTCAGGGTATCGATGATATCAAGAGGGTCGTCGTTCGAAAGGAAAACGATGAGTACATCCTCCATACTGAAGGCTCCAACCTCAAAGATGTCTTTGAGATCGACGGAGTCGACTGTACAAGGACCCGTACAAACAACATCTCCGAGATCGCGAGCACGCTCGGTGTTGAGGCAGCCCGTTCGGCTATCATCTACGAAGCATTCTCCACCTTAAAAGAACAGGGTATCTCGGTCGATCTCCGCCACATCATGCTTGTCGCAGACATCATGTGCATGGACGGCGAAGTCAAACAGATCGGCCGTCACGGAATTGCCGGCGAGAAGGAATCGGTCCTTTCCCGTGCAAGTTTCGAAGTTACGGTCAACCACCTGCTCGATGCGGCGGTTGCTCACGAATTCGATGAACTTTCCGGAGTTACGGAAAACGTCATCGTCGGTCAGCCGATCCTTCTCGGTACCGGCGATGTCAAACTGATGGTCCGCCGCGTGGCACCCCAGTAATCTTTTTTTTTATCATGGTTATTCCTGAACTCTTATCTCCTGCGGGTTCGCCCGATGCTTTGAAAGCTGCCGTCTATGCCGGCTCTGATGCTGTATATCTCGGCGGAAAACTTTTCGGCGCACGCCAGTACGCCGCGAACTTTTCGAATGATGAACTGAAAAATGCCGTCATATTCGCCCATCAGTACGGCGTCAAAGTCTATGTGACCGTCAACACGCTCGCATACGATGACGATATGCCGGCGATCGCCGAATATCTTCGGTTCCTCTCCGATATCGGCGTTGACGCGATCCTCGTGCAGGATGTCGGCGTCCTCTCTCTCGCGAGAGAGATCGTGCCGGATCTCCCCCTCCATGCAAGCACGCAGATGACCATCCATAACGCGGCCGGTATCCGGTTCGCCGCGGAACACGGGGTCTCGCGTGTGGTCCTCGCCCGCGAACTTCCGTTCGATGATGTGAAAAAGATCGCCGAAGCGGCAAACGAAGCCGGCGTCGAGCTCGAGATCTTCGTACACGGAGCGATCTGCTATGCATACTCGGGACAGTGCCTCTTTTCTTCCGTGATCGGCGGAAGGAGCGGCAACCAGGGGGCATGCGCCCAGCCGTGCAGAAAACCCTACACCCTCCTTGCCGACGGAGAAACCGTCCCGACCCAGGGCGATTATCTTCTCTCGCCGCGGGATCTCTGTCTCTATCCCTATCTCGAAGAGATCTGCAGTCTCGGGGTCGCGGCAGTCAAGATAGAAGGCAGGATGAAGACCCCCGAATATGTGGGGATCGTCACCGATGCCTACCGCCGGGCGCTTGATACGATAGCAGCAGGAGAGGAGTTCGTTGTGGAAAACGAGACGATGGAAGACCTCGCCTTTGCGTTCAACCGCGGGTTTACGAAAGGCTATCTTTTCGGCGACAAGTGGGGGACCTTCATCAATGCGAAAAAGCCGGACAACCGCGGTGTCTTTGCAGGATATGTCTCCGGACTCGATGAGTCCCGCGGCAAAGTGATCGTCAAGATCGAAGGTCCGGTGCCTGATACCGGCGACGGGCTCGTGTTCAAGATCGCCGGCCGGGAAAGCGGTTTTGCTCTGAATAAAGAACCCTATATCTTTCCGGAAGGGGACGCCTACAAGATCCCGGCGCCGGCAGATGTTGTTCTCGGCAGCGAACTCTGGATCACCCGCCGGATGAAGACCGAACGGAAAGCAGCCGCGATCCTTGCAAAACCTTCCAGCGGGAGAATCCCTCTCGACATCACCGTCTCCGTCGACAAATCGGGACGGCTCACCGTCTCCTCCGGTTCGGTCGAGGTCAAAACCGAGATGCCGATGCTTGAGGCGCTGAACAAACCCGTCTCCAAAGAGTCGGTCGAGACCCAGATGCGAAAGACCGGCGGCACGCCGTTTTACGTCAGAAACCTTTCGATGAAGTATGACGGAACGATGTTTCTCCCGATGAGCGTCATCACCGATCTTCGCCGGAGATTTTTGGATGAAGCGGCGCTGGCCGGAAAACCTGCCCGGACCACCCGTCCGTATCAGGAGAAAGGCTCCGCGGTCCCGGAGCGGATCGTTCCGATCGTCCAGGTCTATACAGACTCGGTCATCGGGGCAAAGGCCGCCCACTCGGCCGGAGCAGGTCAGGTCGTGTATGAAGGCGTCGAGGAGATCTATGATCTCCCGATCATCTACAAGCTGCCGAGGATTGTTTTGGAACACGAGGTCCCCGAGACATTTTCCAAGATCCCCGCAAGTGCCGCCGGCGTTATGGTCGACGGTGTCGGTGCTGCCGAGCTGATCAAGGGCATTCCAAAATACGGAGGCTCAGGTCTGAACATCACGAATGCCCGCTCGGCCATGACCTACGGAAAAAGCTGCCGTCAGGTCTGCCTCTCGCCGGAACTTTCCGGGAAACAGATCAGAACGCTGATGGAGCAGCTTTCCGCATATGCTCATCCGCCGAAGACCGAGGTGATCGTTCAGGGCAGTCTTGAGGTGATGATCACCGAGAACTGTATTCCGGCAACTGCTCAAGGGTGCAGGAGCTGCAGTCAGTCCTGGGCGCTGAAGGATAAAACGAACCGGATATTCCGCGTCCGGACCGATCCCCAGTGCCGGACCCATATCCTGAACTCCTCCGAGACCTGCCTGATCGAGTATGTCGGCAAACTCGCGGCAGCCGGTGTCTCGGTCATCTCGATCGACGCCCGCGGGAGAAGCCCGGAGTATATCCGGAGAATGACCGCGATCTATTCTGCGGTCGCTTCCGGTGACGGGGATCCAAAAGAGCTGAAAGAACAGATAAAAGATATCGCGTCCGGCGGCATCACGGCAGGGCATTACCTGCGCGGTGTCGTCAGAGAATAATTTTTTTTGGATACGTATTAGAATATTCTTCTAAAGACCGTCGTCTCATCCTTCGGTCCTTCTTTTCTCGCAAGAAAATCTCTTCCCTGTGCCGTGATCCTGTACTCGCCCTCGGCAGGTTTCATCCCGTACACATGACTCCCGTTCAGATACCCTTTCCTCTTCAGATAATCGACCTCATTGTCCAGATCGATCCCGGAAACACCCAGTTTATCGGCAAGATGTGCGCACGGACAGAAATTTGCATGCCCTCTGCTGTTTGCATCTGCCAGATAAAATGTCAGGATCTTAACCCTCAATGCATGATTATCCATAAGGCAATAGGATAATATGTAATATTTCACTATAATTAATCTATTGGCCGTGATAAAAATCGAAAAATATCTCCTCCCCTCTGCATGGACAGGAGGACCAGGAGGAAGCTACCGGCCCCGCGGGCCGGTTTACTTCTCCCGCCACTCAATATCCGGCGTCTGCAAAATACCGGCCGCGGTTTTTTCTCCGATCCCCTTCACCGCGATCAGCTGCTCCTTTGAAGCATTCATCACTCCCCGAAGCGACCCGAACTCCCGCAGAAGATCGCGGGCCGCTTTCGGCCCCACATCCGGAAATGCCGTCAGGATGTATTCGACGGCGGCTTTGCCAGTTCGCCCCGTCTTAGCTTTATGGAGGCTCCGCGGCGAGCCGGTCGATCCTGCTTCCCGCCTCGCAAACGCATGGATCATCTCCGCCGTCTCGTTTGCATCCTTCGTAAACAGGATCGAGACATCGAAGTCCGCCGAAATCGACGCGAGCGTGTTTCGAATCGCGTTCGGGTGAAGGTTCCGCAGTTCATACAGATCCGCAAGGCTTCCTCCCTCTATGATCAGCACCGGGCGGATCGACGAATCGGCGAGATCCCGCATCTGACCAAACAGATCCCGGTCAACCAGCGTATCCACGAAATCCTGCACGGTTTTTCGTTCGATCAGGATCCGGTCTCCGATTGCGTAATCGCCGACCGGCATCTGCGCAAGCGTGATCTTCACGCCGAGATTGCTCAGGTATTCGGCGACACGCGAATGGGTCTCCCGGTTGTCGATCATAACCGCCGGCCGGTCGTCATTCTCTTCCGAGACCGCCCGTATCACTACATCCGCGAGGGTCAGCTGACCCTCCGGCGGAGCATATGCCGGCTCTCCCGCGGGCGGGATCCTCGGCGCCGAAGAAACGGGAACGCCGCCGGAACGCATCGCTTTTACGCCTTTCTGCATCTGCTTTTCGCGGGTGCTGCTCACCCAGCGGTAGGTCTCGTCCGTTGTTCCGCGGGTGACCAGCACAATGATCTTTCCGGTAGCATTTCTGCCGGTCCGCCCCTTCCTCTGGATACTGCGGATCTCTGAAGGGACTGCCTCATAAAAGATCACGAGATCCGTCGAAGGGATGTCGAGACCCTCCTCACCGACCGAGGTCGCGACCAGGACCGGAAACTCGCCTTCGCGGAACTGGCGGATCGCCTCGATCTGCTCCTTCTGTGAAAGCCCCTTCTCCGTATCGCGGGAAGCCTGCCCGACGAACCGTATCGCCGGTATCCCGTCCTGCGCCAGATGATCGACGAGCATCGAGACCCCGTCCCGGTAGGTCGCAAAAACGATGATCCGGGACTCCGGTTCCGTGATCAGCTGTTCCCGGATCACTCTGACGACTTCCGCGGCTTTGGGGTGCAGCTCTTTGTCCCAGTTCTGGCAGAGAGCAAGCAGCCGCCGGAACCGTTCATCCTCATAGATCCGTTTTGCCGCTTTGCTGCCGGCGCCTCCCGCTCCTTCCGCCTCCAGCCGGAGAAGATAGGCTTTGAAAGCGGTCGTCCCCTGAGACTCGGCAAGCGTGATCCCATGCCGGAGCTTCATCAGCTCGGCATGGATCGAGACCGCCGAATACGCCGAAGGATCCCGCGCCTGCATCCTGGTCTGGATCTGGGCCATGAGAGCGTTCAGCGCTTTCATGGAAAGGGCTTCACGTTTCGGCACCCGGTAGCTGAGGGCCGCAAGACTCGTCAGCCGGTCATCGATCATCGAGTTGAGAACCGAGACCGCAAGCCAGAGATCTTCGGGAAGGTCGACCGTCCGGTACTCGATCTCGCGTTCATGGACATACGGCCTGACATCCGGGTCTGACTCGACCCGGCTCTCCACGACCGAGATCGAAAGATGCTGACAGATCTCCGCGACCTGTTCAGGGTCCGAACCCGGCGATGCCGTCATGCCGAGAAGAAGCGGGTCGGATGCCTCGGCATTGTAGCGTTCCGCGATGAAGACATAGGCATAGTTCCCGACCGTCCGGTGGCATTCGTCCACGATCAGAAGCGAAACGTCGGTGAGATCATACCGTTCGGCGATCAGATCGTTTTTGATGACCTCCGGCGTTGAAATACAGAACCGTGCTTTTTTCCACAGATCGACCCGTTTCGCCGGCGGCGTCGTGCCGGTGAACATGATGATCTCTTCAGCGTCGATTAGAAGATTTTTAGAAAAATAGCGGAGATGCTGCTCGACCAGAGGTTTGGTCGGGGCAAGCATCAGAATTTTTCCGGTCAGGATCCGCTCTGCCGCGACAAGCAAAGCGACTGCGGTTTTTCCCATACCGGTCGGAAGAACGACGAGCGTATTTCCCGAAAGGGCATGTTTTGCAATATTCGTCTGGTATGCCCGTTCTTCCAGCGTGTTTTCAGGGATGTTTTTTCGGGTGATATAACTCATAACGAGGATGTATCGAAGGGAAGTTTTCCTTTGAGGAGATCCGGGAGTGCTTTGAGAACGGATGCCGCCGGCCCTCTGATCTGCTGCATCGTATCGCGATCCCTCAGCGTGACGGTCGTATCCTCTTTGGTGTCGTAATCGACCGTGATACAGTACGGCGTTCCGATTTCGTCCTGTCTTCTGTATCTGCGTCCGATCGCGCCGGCGTCGTCGTATTCGGTCTGGATGCCTTCGTTCTGCAGTTCAAGGACGAGCTGTTTTGCGATCTCGTCGAGTCCGTCGCGTGCCATCAGCGGAAGGACGGCGGCCTGGATCGGGGCAACACCTTTCTTGAACCGCATGACTGTGCGTGCTTCTCCGTCGGCCACGTCTTCTGCGTAGGCGTGTTCGAGGACCATGTAACACATCCGGTCGATACCGTAGGACGGTTCGATGACGTGCGGCATGACTTCTTCGCCGAAGACATCGACGATCTCGTCTTTGACGGTGTACATGTCAGGGGTGATGAGGATCTCCTCGCCTTCGATCGTCAGACGGATCCCGTCTGCTTCGGGAGTCGCGGTGAGCATCTGTTCGGAGATGATCTTTGCCTTGCCTTTGAATGCGGGTCCGAGTTTGCCGAAGTTCGGGACGATGGCTTTGTGGTGGACCTTTTTTGCCTCCGGGTACTGGACGAAGACGGTGTTTTTCTGACCCGAGACCCGTGCGTGGGCCTTGAGGTCGTAGTCTGTCCGGTCGGCGATACCGACGATCTCGACCCAGCCGAACCGGTCGGAAAGCGCCTCGGCGTCCCAGCAGTCCGTGGCGTAGTGGGCGCGCTCGTCGGGCATGTGCTGGCGGAATCTGATCTTGTCGGGGTTGAATCCGACCGTGCAGAGAATGTCGTGGGTCATGGCGACGTAGTAGGCGACGTATTCGTTGGCGATGATGCCTTCATCGACTGCCTCCCGCATGGATTTGATTACTGCCGGCGCTTCGGTTTCCTGCTGGGCGATGCCCCACAGCGGCATTTTATAGTCTGCGTATCTGGTGAAGTTCGGGTGATCTTTTTCTTCCGGGTGGACAAAGATCTCGGCTTCGGCCTGGGTGAACTCCCGAAGACGGATCATGCCCTGACGGGGGGAGATCTCGTTTCTGTAGGATTTGCCGATCTGAACAGCGCCGAACGGCAGGTGGTCACGATAGAATCTGAGAAGTCTTGCGAAGTCGACGAACATTCCCTGGGCAGTTTCCGGGCGGAGGTAGCCTTTTCTCTGTCCGCCGGGTCCTATCGAGGTGGTGAACATGAGGTTGAAGTCAAAGACCTCTACTTCGCCGAGAACTTTATTACAGGCAGGGCATTCTTTGTCGACGAGGACGTTGTGCAGTTCCTCTTTGGACATGGTTCCTGCATGCGGGATGCCGAATGCTTCGGCGACATGGTCGGCACGCAGGAACTCCTGACAGTTCGGGCACTGGAACATTTTGTCGGAGAATCCGCCTACGTGGCCGGAGGCAACGTAGATCGGTTCGATACCGACGGTAGGACATTCTATTTCATAGTATCCTTCCTGTACGACGTAGAAGCGGCGCCAGATGGATTCGACCCGGCGTTTGAGCATCGCGCCGAGGGGTCCGTAGTCGATAAAGCCGGCGACCGAGCCGTATATTTCCGAGGAGGGCCAGACAAATCCTCTTCTGCGTGCGAGTTCGATGACCTTTTCGTAGGTGTCTATGTATTCTGCCATGGAGATATCTGGATATTTATGGGCTTTGCAGCCATATAGATATACTGTGTTTTTATATTTGCGGGGAAGAGGGGGAGTCAGCGGGTCTGTTTTGGGTAAGGGTGACGGAGGTGACGGGATGGTGACGGATGATCCGTCACCAATCGGGCTCATATTATTGCTCTGTTTTTGATTTTACGCTCGATTTATATGGTGGTGACGGGTTGACGGTTGTTTTTGGTCCAGGGATATAGGAAAGGTAAAACTATGGTGATACTATAGAGATTTATGTTCCGGAGCTGATGGATTTTCGCTCACCCGTCACCATTCTCATTTTGACGTGAATAGATGCCTTGTTTGTAATTTCAAGGATAATTTGAGGGATTCAACCCATCACCAGATCCGTCACCGATCCATCACCATCCGTCACCTGAGTCTATTCGGGTGAAAGAAGAGGGAGATATTCAAAGGAAAAAAGAAAACAGTGGATCCGAGGAGATTCGAACTCCTGACCTTCGCCGTGTGAAGGCGACGTCATACCACTAGACCACGAATCCATACAAAAAGGATGAAAAATGCACCGACCGGGAATCGAACCCGGGCTATTGGCTTGGAAGGCCAAAGTCATACCTCTAGACCATCAGTGCAATCTTTGCGTCACTTATGTTTCTATTTGACCTAATTAAACCTGTCGAAAAAATATTGGGTGATCAGTATCCTCTGATCTCGGCACGGACCTTTTCCAGATTGGTGATCCTCTTCTCCAGCGACGGGTGCGTGGAAAATAACTCCATAACGGACTCCCCTGAGATCGCCGGAATGATAAAGAACGAATTCGTCCCGGAAACCGCCCTCTTCGCATCAGGAGACGCTGCATTCACGCCGCTGCTGATCTTTTTCAGAGCGCGGATCAGCGCATCCGGATCGCGGGTAAGGTAGGCGCTTCCGCGGTCTGCGGAGAACTCCCGGTATCGGGAGATCGCCATCGTCACGATCGTTCCGACCATGTACACAACAAATGTCAGGGCCATCGCTGCGATAAAGATAAGGATCCCTCCGCCGTTTTCACTATCCCGGTTCCCGCCGAACAGCGCCATCAGAAACGCATTGTTCAAAATGATCGAAGCGACCATCACCGCAAAACTTCCCACCGTCATCGTGAGCATATCACGATTCTTCACATGGGCCATTTCATGGGCCAATACCGCCTCCAGTTCATCATCCGTCAGCAGATACCGGATCTTCGGTGTTACGGCCACCACGGCCTTTCTCGGGCTTCTGCCGGTCGCAAAGGCATTGGGGATATTTGCCATCGCCTTATGCTGAATGATCCCCACTTTCGGCATAGGAAGACCCGCCTCATCGGCCAGCCGCCGGACCATCGCATAAAGCTTTGGCTCCTCATCCTCATCGACCAGCATGACCTGCATACTTCTCTGCACCAGCTTATCTGAAAAGAAGTACTGCACAAACGCCATCACGAATACCAGTCCCACTAAGAAGTACATCATTGTCCCTTGCAGGAACACCATGATCACTGTCAGTATGACCACATACAGCAGGAGCATGATCATCCAGGCGACAACCTGACGACCGACCAGCCCCCAGTCACGTTTCCAAATCATTGTACTTAGTATGGATAATCCCGGAATAATAGCTTTCCTGACCCTGCAGATTCAATCCGAACTATAAACTACCTGAAGGACATAATATTGAATAATGACTGCAGATGATTTCGAAGTAATCGAAGAGGAGTTCCCGGCTGACGAACTTGCCGACCTGGCATTTGGGATGTTCACCATCTTCATCGAAAAACATCAGGAATCACAAGGATCGTTTCTTTTCCGTGAAGTCGAGTCCGGCGGCGATATTGAAGAACTCTGCACAAGAGTTCTGACGGCATTTTCCGCCGAGTATGCCCCGCTCGCTCCTGCCCTGGAACGCATCGGGACCGCGCAGGAGATAGCGGCTTTGTACCGCAGCGGCGAAGGGATAGTCCCCTCTAAGACCAGAAGATCCTACTGGATCCAGCAGGACAGACCCGGAGTCGATCCCGGCGCCGCGGGAGCCGAAGAAGCGGGCAAATGGCTGATCTTCGTTGAGCCGGATGACGTGGACGCAGCCTGGCAGAAGATCCGCAATGCCACCATCGAAGGCAGGCTTGGGATCGGCGCAAAGGTCAGCACCGCAAAAGAAAATGAAGATGCGCATGATGATCGCAAAGTCATCTATGTTTTCACGCCCGACTGGGCCGATGAACCTGATGTGATGCGGGTTCGTGCGGAGCTCAAAGAGCTCGGGTTTGCCGATCGGATCGGCTATAAAAGAAATCTCGACACCTACGCAGGTGAGTATCGGGAAAAAGGCAAACGCGTGGCGTATTACTCGGTCTGAACACTTCTCTTTTTCAGCACGAACCCAAGGACCGAGATGATGATCGCGATCAGGCTCGTGATGCTGGCGACCAGATATCCCCAGGGAAATCCTGCTTCGCCAAGAGCATTTTTGATGATCTGATCGATACAGATGCATAGAAGGCCGCTGAGGAAAATAACGGCCGGCAGCGTGAGCCAGATGCTTCGCTGCCTCATCAGCAGACCATAGAGGACCCACATGAATATGATGCCTGTGGCCGCAATCGGGACGCCGATTGGCAGGAACCATTCGGCGGCGCCGTTGAACTGGTCGAGTACCAAAAGAAAAGGCAGCAGGAGTGCCGTGATGATCCCAAGCGAGACCTTGAGCCCGCGCTTTTTGTAATACAGGACCGGCATAAGTACAAGCCAGCCGAATAACAGTGAACAGACAGGATAGACCAGCCAGCCGATCGTGTTCGTTACTGCCAGATTGCAGATAATACAGATAAAAACAGCTGCAAAAACGCAGATGGAGACGACCCACATTGTCAGATCAGAAAATGAATGTTTCATGCCGGAGTCTCTTTAAGGTGCAAACATGATCTTTCGAAAAAGGAGCGGTGCAAAAATATCGCACCGTGTCTATCAGAAAGATTATGCTTTGCGTTCTTTATTCTTCGGGCGAAGGGACGTTGAGCCGCATTTGCGGCAGGTCGTTGCGCGAACAGCGTTACGTGCGTTGCATTTCATGCAAACTTTAACATTAAGAAGTCTGGCTTCTGCTTCTGGGAATCTCATCTATGAATAACCCCGTATATTGAGTTCTAGTATGTATGCTCTCGTTCATATTAACGATTCCGTTCAGACCGTGCTGAAATATACCACTCACGAAAGGAAGTAAGGGCACGGGCGCGGTGAGAAACGGTGTTTTTTTCATGCATATCCATCTCGGCAAGCGTCTTTCCGGAAATGGAAAAGACCGGGTCATACCCGAATCCTTCTGTCCCGCGGGGCGCGGCCGTGATCTCGCCGTCGACACGTCCTTCGAATGTTTCTATGCCGCGTTCGTCGATGTAGGCGATCGAGGTGGCGAAGTATGCGCGGCGGCCGGAGGCGCCCTCCATCAGGCGCAGAATGCCTGCATTGCCAAGCGTATCCTGCACATAGGCCGCATACGGGCCGGGAAACCCGGACAGAGCTTCGATGAAAAGTCCGGTGTCGTCAACGATGAGCGGGATATTCAGCGCAGCATACGCCTGTTCTGCTTTGGCCCGGGCGATTTCGGCAATGTCTTCCGCCTGCGGTTCGATGCAGTCAAAGGCGATGTGGGATACTTCCGTGATCCCGCTGAAGAATGCGGCGACCTCGGCAGCTTTGTTTTTGTTTCCGGTAACGACGGTTATCATAAGTATCTCCCGCGCAGTTCGATCTCATGCTCGCGCCGGATGACCTCGCAGGCTTGGGAAAACACTGATGAGTAGCCGGCGATGAACGCGTTTTTCAGCGTCTCCGGGTCCTCGGTCGTGCTTTCCAGGGTCTGGAAGAGCACATGGAGATCCACGCCGCGCTGTTCGATCTCGCCGGTTATCTGCGCAAGACCAAAGTCGATCAGATACACGCGGCCGTTGTGCCAGATCATGTTGGATGTTGTCAGATCACCGTGGGCGATCCCTGCTTTATGCAGTTTTCCGACAGTGATCCCCGCGCCTTCTGCATACGTCGGATTGATGACGTATTTGAGCACGTCACCGTCGAGCTTTTCCATCACGATCTCGCGGTCGGTAACATCGCGGATCACGGGGACGGGGACTCCGGCGCGTCTTGCCGCGGCGATGGAACGCGCCTCGGCACGCGTGCGTTCGGTGATGAGGTGCCTGTCAAGCTGAGGGACCCGGTAGCCTTTGGTCATGCGTGTTTTTATCACGTCGGTTCCGGTGAGATCTGCGGCCGCCTCGGCGCCGCGCTCGGCTGTTTCCGACTGACCCGGGGCAAAGATGCTGCCGGCATCCTGTCTCCAGGTCACATCGACCTGATCGGACCTGAATCCGGGATCTACAACTGAATCGGAGACCGGGATCGTGGAGCCTGCTTCGAGCATGATCTTTCCGGTGTAGGCGATCATTGCTCCGTTGTCTCCCATATAGGTTCGCGGGGGGGCCATGAACTTCGCGCCGCGTTCGGCACACATGATGCCAAGCATCTCCTGCAGACGCGCATTTGCTCCGACACCGCCGACCAATATTACCTCATCCTTTCCGGTATGGGCAAGGGCGCGTTCGGTCACTTCCACACACATGGCAAATGCCGTTTCCTGAAAACTGAAGCAGACATCCTCCATGGATGCTCCGCGCATGGTGGCTTCCTTTGCGGCGCTCATCAGACCGGAGAATGCAAGATCCATCCCTTTCACCGTGTAGGGGAGGGGGATGTACGATCCGGTTTTTGCCAGATCTTCGATGATGGGGCCGCCCGGATGCGGGAGGTCGTGACTCCGCGCGAATTTGTCGAGCGCGTTGCCGAGTCCGATGTCCAGCGTCTCGCCGAAGATCCGGTATTTGCCGTTCAGAAATCCAAGCACCTGCGTGTTTGCGCCGGATGCGTAGAGCACGATCGGATCGGCAAACTTCGTGTACCATCTGCCGATCTCGACATGGGCCACACAGTGATTGACACCGATCAGCGGCACGCCAAGCTTGAGTGAAAGGGTACGGGCCGCGGTGGCTGCGATCCGAAGTGACGGGCCAAGACCTGGACCAATGGAAAATGCCACGGCGTCGATTCTGCCTCCCGCCTCATTTAAGGCTTTGCGGATGACATCGGATGCGACCGAGGCGTGATGCTGGGCAGCTTCGCGCGGATGAATGCCGCCGGATGGCGGGACGTACGGTGCGGAATGAAGACAGACTAAATCGTCTGCAAAAACAGCGGCACTGAAGTTCCATGCTGTCCCTTCAATGCCGATGACCCTTTTTTCGGGCATAGATAACGTATTTTATTGCTTAAACTCGGTGTATCCGCACTTTCCGCAGGCAAACCGGTCTTTGTGTTCGCCCATGAAGACACCGGCTCCGCAGCGCGGGCATGCCCGGCGGGAAGTGGTTGCTTTTCCATTAGCATCAACGGTGTAGAGTTCGCTGCGTTTCGGGGTTGCTTTTACTACCTTCTTCGCTGCCATGTTTACTCCTCCTTTTCTGCCTTGGCCTGTCCGCGTGCGATCAGAAATTCGCGTTCAGTTGCTTTGAGCGCTTCCGGGGTGTCGTAGATACGGGCAACGCCGGTAACTGCTTTTGTTCCAAAGCGTCCTTTCAGCGGGGAAAGGATCAGGTTTTCGACCGGGGTATTCTGCATCGCTGCGATCTTTGCACCGATGTCTGAGCGTGCCGGGGTAGCACCATCATAACTTGCGGTGAATGCAAGTTCGTTACGGCTTAAAAGCTCGTTCCTGGTATTAGAGGTAATCTTGATCTCCATCGATATCCCACAATTATTGGAATGCAGTATATTTAATACTGGCGTCACAGACTGACAAAATAGGTCAGAAGTTTTTTTGCATTGGCACGCAGCTGCTTGTTCACTTCGCAGACAACGAGCCCTTCTTCCGGCTGGCCGTATAATATGACCGCGCCGTCCGGCAGGATTTCTGTGAGCGGCAGAACTGCGAGATCCTCTTCTCCGTCCACCATGACAACACAGGGGATCTTGTCCATTGCAACCCGGAGCGCGGCGATCAGCTCATCGGTGATCGTCCCGGCAGGGTTTGTCACGTGCATGATATGACCCCGGATCTCGGGCATCCGCAGATACGGCGAACGTTTGGTAAATCCGTCTATGACCCCGATCGAGGGGATGAGGCCTGCCGACAATGCGTTATGCGTCACCACATCCCCGACAGTGCAGAAGATCTTTCCCTCTATGTAGGGGAGGACCATGGAAAAATCTGAAAAAACAGTACCGAACGGCTCTCTGAAGAGCCACCGGTTTTCTGGCGGGAGCGTGAGCATTTATCGTACCTTGAGTGCGTATCTGCCGTTATATTCGATGTTCATCTTTTCAGCGACATCAGAGTGGCGCGAATCGATGATGACCAGATAGCCGAACCATTCGGGCGTCAGGGCATTGCCCTGGCATTCCGGACAGACGGTTTTATCTGCTTCAAGGACTTTATGACAGTTTCGGCAGGCCTGAAGAACTTTTTTCTGTGTTGAACGTTTTGCCGCCATTACTTTGTCTCCTTCTCTGCCTTTTCTTTCTGCATGTCCTCTTCGATCCATGCAAGAGTTCCAAGTCCCGGCTGACGCATCGTCAGACCGATCTTCGATTCGCGGGGGTCACGTTCGTTTAATGAAAGAGCGACGACACGCGCACGGAGCGTATCTCCTACGCCGATCGTTCTGCCGCTGTCTTTGCAGACAAGGCGTGAGTTTTTCTCATCATAATCGATGTATTCGTCGGAGATCTGGCTCATGTGGAGCATGGCGTCGATCGGGCCGAGGGAAACGAAGGCTCCAAAGCTTGTCGTCTCGACGACGACGCCTTCGATGATTTCCTGCAGGGACAGGCGAAGCACTACAGCTTCAAAGTCGACATCATAATAGACGCCGCCGTCACTGTAAATGATTTCTCCGTCCCCGACACGGTTTACAGCCGTGACCGCGATGAAAATACCCATCTCTTTGTCGACACTCCCTTCGAACTGTTCCTGCAGGACGTCAAGAATAACGGAGTTAAGATCTTCACCCATGCGTTCCGGGGGGACTCTGACTTTGTCATTGAGTTTCAGCTTATAATACATATTTTTGTCTCCTCGCCTGTTGTGCTTATTTTCCGATTAGTTCTAGTTTGCAGCGCGATCTGAGAACAACGACGGGAATACGGCGTTGTATCAGACGGTTTCTTAATTCTCTATCATTGGTAACTACTATACCATTAAACATCTCTGCACAACGTATGACTTTGTCATCTACAGAGATATCTTCCGGCTGTTCTGAAAGAGTCGTGCAGCGGCCCGCGACGGTCAAACCGAACCGCGCAGCTGCCGCATCCTTTCCCCTTCCCGTCGAAAGACCGCGCAGTTCGTACACCACCTCGGCAGGTACGAGCGCGTCATAGGCGCCCAGGAGTTCACGCAGACCTTCGAAAAGGTCAACGTTGAACTGCGCAGGCATCATCAGCGCATTTGTGTCTAAGATGACCGTTACTCGGTCAGAAGACCCATGCCGATCAAACGCCATCTGCCTCCGACCTGACGGCTGATTGCGATCCTCGAACCGACTTCGGCGCAGACCGGACGCTTCAGCATAACTTCAGCCTGATTCTTCTTTACTGCAAGAACGATTCCTACAGTGACCGCGGTCCCGACAGAAAGCATCAGCGGTTCTTTGAGTCGAAGGGGATCGATGTTCAGTTCGGCTGATGAGCCGACGACCCTCTCCATAAGGGTGACATCGAATCTGAGTTTTTCCCAGACCGGCGGCAGAGATCCTGCGATACCGGCGACCTGTCCGACAAGTGTATCACTTTTGGTGATTGACGGATCGAGTTTTGTTCCGATCGCCGCAAGTCCGCCGGGGGTTGCTGTCTGGACCTTGTGGGATGCCTTGTTCATCGAAGTGATCTTGGTCGTGATCGGCTCCCATTTGGCTTTGTTCTCAGACATATACTGTCTGCCGGGTCTGATCTCGATCTCATCTCCTTCGTGGAACTCGCCGCGGATCAGTGATCCGCCGATGACGCCGCCTTTGATGTCACGCCACGAGCTTCCCGGGCGGTTCACATCGAACGATCGTGCGATCAGCATGACCGGCGCAACATCTGCAGCGCGCTCGACATTAGGAATGGTGGTGTTCAGAGCATCCAGGAGCATCCCGAAGTTGATTCTCTTCTGCGCTGACACCGGAATGATAGGCGCATTTTCAGCGACCGTTCCTTTAATGAACGCTTTGATCTGCTTATAGTTTTCCAGCGCCTTCTTTTGGGGAACAACATCGATTTTATTCTGAACTATAACGATGTTTTTGATGCCGGTCAGTTCCAGAGCCATCAGATGCTCTTTTGTCTGCGGCTGCGGACATGGTTCGTTTGCCGCGATAACGAGCATCGCGCCGTCCATGATGGCAGAGCCGGAAAGCATCGTTGCCATGAGTGTTTCATGGCCAGGCGCATCTACGAATGAAACAGATCTGACTGCTTCAAGTTTTTCACCGCAGGCGGGGCATACCTCTGTATTTGTCCAGAGATCTGCACCCCCGCATTTTGGACATTTATAAAACGTTGCGTCGGCGTACCCGAGCCGGATCGAGATACCGCGCTTCAGTTCTTCACTGTGACGGTCTGTCCCCGAGCCGGTAAGCTGGCTGACCAATGTAGTCTTGCCATGGTCAACGTGACCAACTACGCCGATATTTACGTTTGGTATTGTAGGATCATGCAAAGAAACCAAAACCTCCTCTAACCCTATATAGTTGACTTCAAGACTGATATATGTGTGTGATACCGGGTTTATCCCCCGCCTTCACAGCTCTGATCGGTATTTCTCCAGGCATTTTCCTGCATTTCCCGGATCTTTTCCTGTTCTTCCTTGAAATCACGTGTTAAGTCGCGCGGTTTTTCCACACGTGTTTTCTCTTCTTTGATCGCGGTCAGCTGATCTATGCGGTAGTACATGCCTGTACTGTCAAGTTCGGCAAATGTCTCACCCCGTTCTTCAGTGAACGTCACGATTTTTCCAACCGTGCCGGTCCGTCCGTAACGCACCGTATCTCCAACTTTGAACATACTTATGATTAGTATGGAAAGTGGTCTATGATAAAAGTGTGGGAAAAAATTAGTTGATGATCAGACCTTTCTGCACCGCGTCTTCTGAGACGGCGAAGGTCTGTCCGGTTCCAACTATGGTGTACAGTCCGGTGGTCTTAACGTCATAGGAGCTGCCTGATGTCGCGTAGGGGACGATGAATTCGCCGTTCACGCTCTCCTGACGGTAGGTGAAGGTCCGGCCGTTGTTCGTTACAACATCGACTTCGATGATCCCGTTTCCTTTGATCACGGCTCCGGGAACATACTCGAATGTCTTTACATAGGCCGTTCCTCCTTCGTTCGCTCCTGTGATGTAGCCTCCGACGACATACGTCGGGGATTCATACACTAAACGGAAGTGCTGAAGTGCGGGAACGTCAACACTCGGGAGATTATAGTTGGTAAGATCGGTCGGAGCCGAAATAACGTATGCGTGTTTTCCGCCTGCCGCATTGGCATTGTAGTTCTCTGCCGCGGCCCAGGCTTCATCCGCCTCGGCGTATGCTTTTGTGGAGGCGACTACCGGCGCACCGTAACCGGCTGATGAGTCGGTTATTACGACGTAAACACTTCCAGAGTTCGTCATCGAACCGTCAAAGTTCTGCAGCCGCACCGTCAGTGTGTTGAAGAACGCTGGTGTTCCTGCCGAAACATAGGAGTAGGTGCCGTCTGTTCCCTTCTGCAGGAAGGTGTAGTAGTAAGGGGCGGTTTGCAGTACGGTATCATTCCAGATCGCCATTGCGCCGAAGATGCCGTTTGCCATCAGGTAGTCGGTCATCACATATTTCGTGCCGAGATAGTCCAGTTTTTCTGCTATCGCCGATTCATTCGTGCTGGTCAAGACAGCGGCAACGCCGTATTCGCCGACGACTCCTGCCTGGAACGGATTACTGTTCGGGATCCGCTTGCCTATCGTTGTGATATAATGACCGTAGTCCCACCAGGAGAGAACACCATACGACTCTGACGGATAGGTAAATGATGATCCGTCATAGATCGTGAGATAATCCACACCGGTCTCCGGCGTATTTTCGGCAAGCCATTCGCATGCACCGATCCAGTCCTCTGATGTCCCTCCGTAGGCAGATGCGGAACTTAATTCAACTGCATAGACCGACGACGAACCTGCAAATACTCCTGCTATGATCAGGACGATTATGCAAACAGCCAGTTTGATCGGATCAGGTTTTTCCGACGGAGGCTGTGTTTTATTTTTGGATTTGGTTTTTTCGGTCTGCTTTTTGTCAGAAACTTCAGCAGGGTTTTTGGTCCCGGTGCGTTTTCCAAGAAGCAGCGCCAGATCCTTTTCTGCAAAACTGATCGCCCATCCTACAAATATGGCTGCGAGTAACGCGACATTTGCAGCAAAGTAATACTCCCAGCGAACGTGAGCGCAGGTCGCAAAGAACATGAACAGTGACCAGATGAGAACAAAGAGAGCTGCAGGCGTCTGACGTTTCCAGATATTCCAGAGGAGGCAGACAAATCCTCCCGCGGCAAGAAGAATCCCCCAGTTGTATGCGGAAACGGCACTGGCAAAGGACCATGATGACATCTCCT
This sequence comes from Methanocorpusculum sp. GPch4, assembly GCF_012062385.1. Lineage (NCBI taxonomy): Archaea > Methanobacteriati > Methanobacteriota > Methanomicrobia > Methanomicrobiales > Methanocorpusculaceae > Methanocorpusculum > Methanocorpusculum sp. GPch4. The sequence continues at coordinate 40,714 of NZ_SIJA01000082.1, forward strand.
GGACGGTCGCGGCCGTGGCATTGTTAGTAAAGAAACCTGCAAGATTTCCCATAAGCGAACTGAAAAGATCCGGCAGCACAACTGCCAGAAGCAGGGAACCTGCAGCCAGAAGAAGAGCGAGCGTGAGCAGATAATAATACCAGGGTTTTTCAAGTTTTGTTATGGTGCGCGAGATAAGATATAGTATGATCGTGCCGAAAACGATGAAAAGATGGACAAGGAACAGACCCAGTGAGTAGTTGACAAACCCGAAACTGAGATCGCGTATTCCGTAGAGCAGCAGTCCAAGCGCGGCAATCATGAACGTGATCACGTTCAGGCCGAGAAGATACTCGCTCGGTTTGCCGGAATACTGATTGACTACAAACTGGATCAGAGTAAATACCGATACGAACAGTCCGAAAACGACCATGGTTGTCATGGTCAGAAGCCCGAGGAAGTAGGCGATACCGCAGACACCGCCATATATCAGCGGCAGTTTCCATGTCAAACGATCGTTCAAATCGATTTTTTTATCACTCAGGGCATACAGAGCGAGCACGTAGCAGAGACAGAACAGACAGGAGAAGAAGGTTTCTGCGATATGGTGATCCAGATGTCCGTATAATGAGCGGGAGAGGTACTGGCCGCCGATCACTGCAATGAAAAGCGCCGAGATGATTCCTGTTTTCCAGTCACCAAGCTTTTTTCCAAGGAAGAACATCACCGGAACCATCAGAGTTCCAAGAATCGCAGGCGCCCAGGAAACAGCCGTGATCACCTCGGTTCGTGATGCTGCGCCGGCGATAACTGCAAAGAACGAGGCAATATAGGTAAAGAGCGGCCCCCAGACGATGTCCTGTCCAGTAGGATACAGAGTCATCGGTTCAAAGAAGATGTAGCCAAAAGTATTGGCAAGAGCCACTTCGATCAGCCGGAGATTATACCATGCATCAGGGCCGGCAGTCATATCCCCGGTACCGGCAAGTCCGGCCATCGGGATCATCCGTATCAGGAATGCGATCAGTGTGCATAGCAGGACGGATATCCCGATTATTCCATAACGATATCGTGCATCGTTCCAAAAACTCTTCAGATCCATAGTCTATCACGGGTTGGATATTAGATATGTATTATCTGGGTTTTTTGTATGATAAAATAATTGGAAAGTTAACACTAAAATCTGGAATATCTCTAAGTAGGAATCCAGTGCAATGAATTATTGATAATGTATCTGTATTCTCTTCCGGTCGGCGCAGGTCTCATCCTTCTTGCTGTCATCCCCTATATCATATATCTGCTTGGCGTGACATTCGGAAAAAAACCCGCAGAACTGGAGCTGACATCACCAGACACGCTGCCTCCAGTCTCCATTGTTATCTGCGCCTACAATGAAGAGCTGACCATCGCACGCAAGATACAAAGCATCTCTTCCAGCACGTATCCGGATGAACTGACAGAGGTAGTTTTAGTTATCGACTGTTCGGATGATAAAACCGAAGAGGTCGCACGAAGTGAACTGGAGAATGTTGACTTTTCCTGGAAGATACATGTGAATAAGCAGAGATCAGGGAAAAATACCTCTCTCAATACCGGTATCGGTCTTACCTCAAACGAACTGGTCGTCGCAACGGATGCGGATCTGGTATGGGATGAAAGAAGTGTGGAGTATCTCGTTCAAAGGATCCTGGCCGACGAAAACTGCGCGGCAGGGACCGGTGATCTGCAGCCAAATCCCGGCGCGGACCGGATCACCTCTATGGAAAAAACCTACCGGTCATACTTCGGCCGGATGGCGGAATGGGAATCTGCGCATGATGCCACGCCGGCATTCAACGGCTGTCTGCTTATTTTGAGAAAAAGCATCGTCGGCGGAGTCAATGAAACGAGCGGTGCAGATGATGCGAATCTCGCCTATGAAGCTATACGAAAAGGATATCGGACTTTTTATGAAACAAGGGCTGCCATCTACGAAGAATTACCGGAAGATCTCAAAAAACAGTACACCCAAAAAGTACGGCGGGCTAAAGGGCTCATCCAGACGACGCTTGCCAACCGCGATCTGATGAAGATCGACCGTCCCTTCTGCAGGATATTTTATCCGCTTCGGTTCTGGATGTATGTGATAACGCCGACAATGCTGCTGATCGGCGGCGTGATCTTTTCTTTCGGCCTGATCCTCAGCGCGCCGCTCATCTTTCTCCTGCTTGCTCTTTTTTTCCTTCTGCTGAGCGCAGTCAGGCCGGGAAATCTGGTCACTTCCTTTATCACAAACCAGTTCTATCTGCTCGCCGGTCTGTATTCACGGCGCAAAGACGCCGTCCTCTGGAAAAGCACCTCAAAAAAAGTGGGCGAGTAGACTCACTCGACCGTCACGCTTTTTGCCAGATTCCTCGGCATATCGACATCTCTTCCAAGAGCTACTGCCGTGTGATATGCGAGCTGCTGCAGGATCACCGACGATAAAACGACTGCCCCGTACTCTGAAACTGCAGGAAGAGAGATACAGACATCGGCCACCTCGTCAAGATCTTTATCATCTTTTCTTCCAAGAGCGATGAGGGGGGCGCTGCGTGCCTTGATCTCTTTTAAATTCGACATCATCACCGGATACACGGCATCCGGAAAACACATCCCGATGACCGGTGTTTCCGGAGAGAGCAGTGCAAACGGCCCGTGTTTCAGCTCTCCCGCAGCATATCCTTCCGCATGGATGTAGGAGATCTCTTTCATCTTGAGCGCCCCTTCCATTGCAACCGGATAAAACATACCTCTCCCGATATACAGCAGCGTGTCCGCCGCCGTACATAGTTCGACCGCTTTTGAGAGATCCAGGCTAAGGACATCGGGAAGATACCGTCTGATCTCTGCAAGCTCAAATTCGATCTGGTGATCGGAGAGGAGATTTGTGATCTGCATAAATGCCGCGACCTGGGAGATGAAGGATTTGGTTGCGGCAACACTGATCTCAGGACCTGCCCTGGTATAAAGAACCGAGGAGGCGACGCGTGTTATGGAGCTTCCAAGAACATTTGTTACTGCCAGCGTCTGGGCGCCGAGATTTTTGGCAAGTTTGAGCGCTGCTATCGTATCTGCCGTCTCTCCCGACTGGGAAACCCCAATCACCAGATCAGTTCCCGGAGTTGGAAAGTACTTGAACTCGGATCCGAGCACCACTCGTGTTGGGATATGACATACGCGTTCCATCAGATAGGAAAAGACCATGGAAGCATTTGCCGACGTCCCGCAGGCGACGACCGTTACGGAATGTGCGTTTCTGATCTGATCGATGAATTCATTGCAGCGTTTTACTACCGAGAGGGTGTTTGCAAAAGCGTCCGGCTGTTCAAAGATCTCCTTGAGCATGTAATGCTGAAACCCTCCCTTTCTGGCGACGTCAGCACTCCATTCAAGCTCCGTTACCGGACGTGAGACGGGCGCGCCGGCATTATAGATTTCGTATCCGTCTTTTCTGATCACTGCCGCATCCCCGTCCTCGAAATACACTGCTTTTTTGGTATACTCCAGAAGAGGAAGCGCATCTGATCCAAGGATATACTCCTTATCTCCAAGACCGAGCACAAGAGGGCTGCCTTTTCTGGCAGCAACGAGCGTCTCGTTGTCCTCGGCGAGTATCAAAAGAGCATAGGAGCCCTTGAGGATTGGCAGGATAGCCGTTACTGCGGCTAAAAGGTCTCCTGTATACTTTTCTGCGATCAGATGAGGAATGACCTCGGTGTCGGTCTGGGATGCAAAAACGACACCGCGTTCTTCCAGTCCGCGTTTCAGCTCCGCATAGTTTTCAATGATCCCGTTATGGACCACGGCGATCTTTTTGTTCCTATCGACATGCGGGTGGGCGTTTATCTCGCTTGGAACCCCGTGGGTTGCCCAGCGGGTATGTCCTATCCCGATCTGGCCTTCCAGATGGTTCGCAGATGTTTTGGCGTCTGAGATCTTGCCGAGATGTTTGCAGAGTGACAGCGCGGGAGAAAGCGTTGCAATGCCAAATGAGTCATAGCCCCGGTATTCCAGACTAAGAAGACCGCTCGTGCAGACCGGAGCTGCCTGACGGTATCCGATGTAGCCGACGATCCCGCACATCTCAGATCACCATGCTGTTGTCGGGGATCTCTTTTTCCAGCGTCTTTCCGCCCTGGATGGTGACATCGTTTCCGATCACTCCGCCTTTGATGACGGTGAACGGCCCGATCGTCGTCCGGTCGCCGCAGACTGCGCCGAAGGGCTCCGAGACGGTGGAGAGATGATTCATACAGAGACATCCTTCGCCCAGGATCGTATCGACGATCCGGGAGTGGGAGCCGATCCTGCAGTCGTTCATGATGATGCTGTTTTCAATGTAGGTGAAGGGTTCGATCGTGACGCGGGAACCGATGGACGTGTTTGGCCCGATGCATACATGAGGGCCGATCACGCTTCCCTCTCCGATCATCGCCGGCCCGAGAAGTACGGTCCCCGGCCCGATGCTGGTTTTCCTGCCGGCGGCTGCACGTCCCTGTATCGTGACGCTTTTGTCGATACTGCCGGAAATGTATCCCTTCAGATCTTTGAGCAGGTGTTTGTTTACTGAAAGCAGATCTTTCGGATAGATCGCATCCTGCCAGTCATTTGCTGTGACGACGGAGATCCGCATCCCTTCGTTCATCCGGTTCTGCAGGGACTCGGGTATCGTATTCTCCCGGATCTTCAGAATAAATTCCTGCGTGAAGATATAAATCCCGCAGCTGACCAGCGAACCCGGTTCAACACCAGCCGGTTTTTCCATGATTCCTGTCAGTCTTCCGTCATCTCTGGAGATCACGCCGAAGTTTGCGGGCGATGAGTGGGGTGCGACAAGCAGGGCATTTTCTTTATCCATTATGGCCCGCAGAGATTGCGGATCGACGTAGTTGTCTCCGGCAAGCACAAGTGTCGTTGTATGGATATACTCCTTAGCGCGTGAAAGGGCATGCGCCGTTCCCAGCTGTTTTTCCTGGACGACCACGTTCACGGGGATCGGATAGGTGTTCAGGAACGTCATCACCTGTTCCTTTTTGTATCCGACAACTACTGTGATATCACGAATGCCTGCGGCAACGACCGAGTTGAGAACATGTTCGAGAATGGGCCGGTTTGCGACCGGGAGCATGACCTTCGGACGGTTTTTTGTCAGCGGACGAAGTCTGGTCCCTTCTCCGGCAGCAAGGATGACCGCCTGTATCTCCGGCATCTTACCTCACCACCGTGTTGTTTGCGATCGTTCCTGTGACAAGGGTGTGGGGAGCGACTTTTGTTCCGCTGCCGATCGAGGATCCGGTATTTATGGAACAGTTGATCCCAAACAGGACATCATCTCCGATAACGGCGCCGAACTTCTTTCGTCCGGTGGACATCCCGCCCACTTTTACCGGCCCGTGATCGTGACGAAGATTGGCGATCTTTGTTCCGGCGCCGAAATTACATCTGCTTCCGATCACACTGTCGCCGATGTAATTGTAATGCGGGATCTTTGTATCATCAAAGATGATGGAGTTTTTTATTTCGACCGCATGACCGATATGACAGTTGTTTCCGATCGTCGTTCCTGGCCGCAGATATGCGTTGGGTCCGACAACGGTGTTTTCGCCGATAATACAGGGACCTTCGATGTATGTTCCGGATTTTATGACGGAACCCTTTCCAAGGATCAGCTGACCTTTGACGATCACATTTTCCTCGATCGTCCCCGCTTTTTCTCCGGTCAGATCCAAAAGGAGATGTTCGTTTGCCGTCAGCATGTCCCAGGGGTAGCCGACATCCATCCATACAGATAAGGGATACGCTTTCAGCGTTCTGTCTCTGATATAATCGGTCAAAGCATCGGTGAGTTCATACTCCCCGCGGGAAGAAGGCGCGATCTTTTTCAGGATGGAAAAGATCCCGGCATCAAAGAGGTAGGCGCCGGCGTTGATGATGTTTGATTTCGGGCGAAGGGATTTTTCTTCCAGAGAGGTGATCGTTTCGCCTTCTACCGTCACCACGCCGAAGCTTTCCGGGTGTGTCGTCGTCGAGGTGGCCATAACCGGACATGGAAGACTGATGATCTTCTCCAGGTCGGATCTTTCGAGGATCATGTCCCCGTTCAGCATCAGAAACGTGTCATGAATGAACGGTTCGACGGAGCGTAAAGCGTCTGCCGTTCCCAGCTGTTTTCGCTGAACCACATACTGTATCAGGACATCGAATGCAGCCCCGTCCCCAAACCAGGTCCGGATCGCCTCTTCATGGTAGCCGACAACAAGGTAAATCTCTGTGATGCCGGCATCACGCACATTTTGAATAAGATGTTCAAGCATCGGTTTTCCGGCCAAAGGCAGCATGACCTTTGGGCGTGATGTCGTGAGGGGACGCATACGGGACCCTTCACCTGCGGCGAGAATTACACACTGCATATATTACTCCTTGATCTGGCGAATAGCATCGCGGATCCTGTTCATTCCTGCATCCAGCATCCGTTTTGCCTCTTCATTGGTTTTTCCTTCGGCTGTACAGCGGATCTTCGGCTCGGTCCCGCTTGCGCGGATCAGGCACCATCCGTTTTCTTCAGTGAGCCTGATCCCGTCTGTGGGTTTGTCCGCACCAAGTCCCGACAGGATCTCTTTTGCATGCGGCGTCTCCAGAGCATCACGAAGGATGGTATATCTCGGCATCGAATCAAGTTCCTCTGCCACATCCCATTCCCCTGAGATCTCGGCGAAAAGTGCCGCTGCATAGGGTCCGTCGGGACAAAGCGAGTGTTTCGGGAAGATCCAGCTCCCTGACGGTTCTCCTCCAAACGTTCCCCACGAAATGAGTTCCTCTGAAACAAAACTGTCGCCGACCGGCGTCCTTCTGACCTCGGCGATCTCTTCGATCGCCATAGAAGCGTCAACGGTGGTCACGACCTGTTTTGCATCCAGATACTTTGCAAAGAGCATGAGAAGATGATCGCCGTCAACGTAGCGTCCGCGGTTGTCGAATGCCATCATCCTGTCGGCATCCCCGTCATTCACGACCGCACAGTCGGCACCGACGCTTTTCATGAGTTTGGGGATATGGAGAAGGTTTTTCTCCAGCGGCTCGGACGGGCGTGCGAATTTTCCCGAGGGGTCACAGTTTACGGAAATGACCCGTGAGCCTGACTCTTCAAAAAGCTTCGGCGTGATCTGTCCGCCGGCTCCGTTCCCGCAGTCGACGACGACCAGAAGATCTTCCGGGATCCGGACCGAAGAAAGGATCGCCTCTTTGTGCGGAGTAAGAAGGTCGCCATTCGTTAATGCTCCCTGCTCGTCCCACCTGCTCCACGCAGGCCGATCTACTGCATCTTCGATCTCTTTTTGCTGGGCGAGAGTATAGGAAGATCCGTCGGACCGGAACAATTTTATTCCGTTGTAGGGCTCGGGGTTATGGGAGGCCGTTATCATGACGCCCGCGTCGGCAGATCCGGCGCCGAAAGCAACGGTCGGCGTTGGGCAGATCCCTCCGTATATAACGTCCGCCCCGCCGCTTATGAGCCCTGAGATCACGGCATGGGCAAGGATATCCTTGCTGGTTCGTGAATCGGTTCCAAGAACAACGTGTTTTGCAGTTTGTGCAACGGCCGCTCCGACGTTTGGAGCAAGGGAAAGAAGGCGCTGATCAAACATCTGTCTGATACCGGACGAACCAAAAAGCATAGTGATTGTATTTACGTGTTTTATAGAATTAAATTATTAGGTCCCGTAGGGACACCAGCATTTTTTTCCAAGAAGAGCGGCGACACCCGTGCATGAGGGGCCGAGAAACAGCAGTTCTTTTTCCAGTATGACCGCTTGGTCGATCTCTTCTAAAAGATCCGTATCCAGCAGGGCATCACCGGTCACAAGAACAACCTCCGCCTCTTCCAGAAGTAATGCCTGATTGAGTCCGGGTATGTCGCGGCCAAGGATGTACACATTTTTTCCCTGGAGCTCCATGATGAGCTCCTCACGGCAGTCCTCGAAGTTTACTGTCGGGCAGGGGCAGAGTTTTCGAATCAGCATGAGAAAACCTGCGACCGCCGTCAACGCTCCTGCAGCGGCGGCTTTTGTTTTTGCGGTTTTCAGCGGAGCATCATACAGATTTTCGAGCCGCATTTTTGCACAGAACGGGTCTGTTGATGAGATCTCGGCGATGCGTCCGCCGAAACATACCTGCAGACAGCGGCCGGAACAGAACTGACAGATGTGGTTCTCAGGCCGGCTTATATAGACAAGGTCGCCGTCTTCGGCACCCATTCCGGCAGCAACTTCGTGCAGTTTTTTAACAGCATCATGTAATATCATAGCATATCATCCAGTAAAACAACTCGTGCGGGCGAAGCGTCCGCCCCTTCGATTTTTAGCGGCAGAGCGATCATCTGATACACGCCGTCGCAAATTTCCGTGAGGTCGAGCATCTCGATGATGACGATCGCATTTTTCAGTAAAAACCGGTGAACATCATCATCCCCTATCGAAGGGGTATCACACCCAACTGTTTTGACTCCTTTCATCAGGAGGAGTTCAGCCGTTTCCAGAGATAGGGGGACGGCATTTTTAAAAAGGACCGCCTTACAGTTTTGTGTCGGCTGAAGGGGAGAGGTTACGATCTCTGCAGGAAGTATCAGGTTTTTCAGATCCAGTTCGTCAACGGAAAATCCATTTTCAAAATAATGTGCGGGGGCATCGATGTGGGTGCCGGTGTGCGTGCCAAGAGAGAGGGAGGAGATGAAGGCATCTCCCGTTTTCATCCTGGTCAAAGAAAATTCCGGGTCTCCGGGATACACATACATCTCAGGATGCAGACCGACACTCACATCATGGATCTTCATCTAAAATCCGTTGTCAGCCGAATCGATCGCATTTTCGATCTGCTTCTGGAGGGCATCCGGCAGACCTTCGATCCTGACATCCAAGAATCCGCGGATGATCGTCGCCGTAGCTTCTTCCTCCGAAAGTCCGCGTGCCATGAGATACTCGATCTCATCTCTCGCGATCTTTCCAACAGCCGCCTCATGAGAAAGTTCGATGTCGACGACACGGCCGTCGATCTCAGGGATCGCGTGCATGACCCCGTCTTTTAGGATCAGTCCGCGGCACTCGATGTGCCCTTTCGTCTGCGGGACCTCGGCGATGATGGCGCCGCGGGAGATGATCGTTCCGCCGTTTGTAATGGCGCGGGTGATCAGTTCGGCGCTGGTGTTCGGCGCCTGAAGAACGGCTCTCGATCCTGCATCGATGTATGAGCCGGTTCCGGCGACGATGACGCTCGAAAAGCGGGCGACCGCGCCTTCACCTTTGAGAAAAGCGGTCGGATACATCTGGACCATTTTGGTCGGGCGCATACAGACGTAGTTGGAAAGGAACGTTCCTCCCTCTTCGACGACGGTCGCCGTACGCGGGAAGACTTCGATCTCTTCGCCCCAGGTATGGATCATCGTTGAGGTCACTTTGGCGTTTTTCCCGACATATATCTCATTGATCCCGTAGTGGGCGCCCTCTTTTGTTTTCAGAGAGCTTGCGCATCCTGCGATCAGATGAACTTCTGCCCCTTCCTCGGCAATGACGATGTTGTGCACGGTCTGGATCGTGTCTCCCTGCAGGAACATGCAGCTCTGAAGCGGGAAGGTGGTTTTCGCCCCTTTATGGGCGATGATGACATACCCTCTCTGCGGGTGGTCTGCGACGTATTTTGTGTACTGATCTTTGTCTTTTGGGACGAGGTTCCAGCAGTATTCTTTAAGCCACTCGTATTTTTCGAGTGCTTTTTCGATCATCAGCACCTCAACACCCTCTGTCTGGGAACCGGCGTGAAGGATGTGGTCATTTACGAGGAGGAAACTTCCTGCACGTCCTTCCATGGAATCGGTATGGATCCCTGTCAGGGCAAGGCGTTCTTTATCTTCGGGGCTGATCCCCGAGAATCCATTCATTTCCGGCATGCTATACAGTCCTTATATCCTGATGTTTTCACACTTTTAAGAATTTCACGCGGGTTTCCGGTGCACTGCAGATATCCGTCGATCAGAACATACCCGACATCCGCTTCAAGATAATCAAGGATGTATCCTGTGTGCGTGATGATGAGTCCTGATTTGGTACGGTTTTTCATGTGGATCTCCTTTTCCAGAAGGGATGCGGCGGCGTTTCCAAGAAGTGCCATATTTTCCACATCCACACCGCTTTCCGGCTCGTCGAGCATTACAAATGACGGATTCTGAACGGTGAGCTGCAGGATCTCGCTGCGTTTGATCTCGCCGCCGGAGAAACCTGCATTGACATCCCTGTCGAGGAATTTGGTCATGTGCAGTTTTTCCACGATGACCGGTATGCGGGCCTCATCGATGTTATTTGTCGCCGCAATGAACTTTCCAAGTTTCAGACCGGAAATCGTCGGAGGCCGCTGAAACATGATGCCCATTCCGAGTTTTGCACGTTCGTGGACAGGTTTATGCGTAACGTCGACGCCGTTGAAAAGTATTTTGCCGGCGGTCACCTTGGAGGAGGCAAAGCCCATTATCGTACGTAGAAGAGTGGTTTTTCCTGAACCGTTTGGACCAAGGAGGACATGGGTCTGTCCATCCGGCACGATCAAAGATATCCCGTGCAGAACTTCACGTCCGCCAACTTCCACATGCAGGTTTTCAATCTCAAGCATGAAAAATCAAGTAATTGTTTTGTCGTCTGTAATTGTAAAGATGTGTATTCAGACCCGCGTTTCTGGCCTGGAATGCCTGGTTTCTGTCATTTTTTTGCAGGGTGATCTGCGCCATATGCGCATCCTGATACATAAAATACCCTCATTTTGTGGTTATTTTACCTCAGTAAAAACGGGTCCCGAGGCATTATCGCACCGCGCGGTTTGGGGTATATATACTTCAGGGTCGATTTTTGTGTATGACGAGCATTGCATTAAACTCGATCGCAAAACGTGCAGAAGGATACACCGTTATCCAGAGAAAAAATCAGCTCTCAAAGCTCTGCTGGTTTGCGTCAGACCGGTGTGAATCTGGAATGATGGAAAAGGATCAGGATTACCTTATCTGCTGAAACGTTTGTATGCAGGTACTCAGCAAGGCATTCACTCCCGGTATTTTTCTGAAGACCGAGACCAGCAAAAGATGTCCGGGCGGTCTGCCCGGAACAGTTGAGATGGATACACCGGATGGTGTATGTCTTGCAAAAGAGACCGTCTGGCCGTGTCCGGAGTACCGGATCTCTGAAGACACGATTCGAAATCGCTGCATGCAGGAACTGACACTGATTCCGGGCATCGGTCCGGCACGCGCCGACGTGCTGCGCAAAAAAGGATCCAGGTATCTGACCGATCTTGGACATACCGTCTGGAGAGACAGTGCATATGAGATCGCAGACGTGATCCAAAATGGATCGCCCTCTGAGATCTTTGGCATCTTTCAGGATGCTCATCGCGGAAACGACCCGCTTCTTCTGGGGTTTTCCCATGCACTTCCGGGAGAGGAACTGCTGTACTTCGATATCGAAACGCTTGGCATGTTTCAGTCGCCGATCATTCTGTTCGGCTGCGGTTTTCGCAAAGGAACAGAGCTTACGGTTGTCCAGTACCTTCTCAGGGATATCGAAGATGAACCAGCCGCTCTGAGTCTGACGGCCAGGCTTTTTAAAGAGCATTCCCATGTTGTCACGTATAATGGAAAAGGTTTCGATGTTCCTTATCTGAACAATCGTCTCTCGTATTATGGTGAGAGGACGGTGCACCCTGACCTTCATTTCGATCTGCTCTACCCGACACGGCGGTTATACCGTAGTGCCCTTTCGGACTGCTGTTTAGGAACGGTGGAAACGTATATCCTGAAAAAACCCCGGGCAGATGATCTTCCGGGATATCTGGTCCCGGCGTATTATCAGAAGTATCTTCGTACCCGGGATGTCTCAAACCTCACGCCGATCATCGAGCATAATGAACTCGATGTGGCAAATCTCGCTCTCCTTCTCTGTACCGAATGTGAGGCAGTCTATGGATGACCAGGATATGTATGTGACCTGTGAGGAGGCACGGGATCCGAGATATCAGATACCTGCCTGCCCAGTTTCTGAAAAACTCTCCCGGTATCTTGCAGAGAAAAACATCAGACTCTACACGCATCAGGCGCAAACCTTTGACCGGGTGTCGGCCGGAAAAAATGTCATCCTCACAACACCTACCGCTTCGGGCAAAACCCTGGCTTATGTCCTTCCTGTTCTGGAACGGCTCATCAGCGATCCGGATGCTTCCGCCCTGTTCATCTATCCGACAAAAGCCCTGACCCGTGATCAGCTGCTCTTCATTCAGGATGCCGATGCAGCTCTTCGCGCCCGCACAAAACCCGCGATCTATGACGGAGATACAAAAGCGGAGCTGCGGCCAAAGATCCGCGCAGGATCGCGGATCATCCTCACCAACATGTATGAACTCCATCATATCCTTGGATGGCGGGCAAAATGGGGGGATTTCTGGGCGAACCTTTCCTTTGTTGTCATCGATGAGGCGCACAGATATCGGGGGGTCTTTGGCTCGAACACCGCGCTTCTCTTGAGAAGAATGCGCAGGATCTGTAATTTTTATGATGCCGATCCCAGGTTCATTCTTTCCTCTGCCACATTGGGCAATGCAGCCGCGTTTGCCGAAACGCTGACCGGCCTGCCGTTTACCGAGGTCGATGACGACGGCTCCCCGCGAGCCAGACGGACATTCCGGATCTGCGCGCCGGAAAACACAAGCAGTATCACCGCCGCGGCGGATCTGATCACATCCCAAATAAATGCAGGCATGCAGACCCTGTGCTTCACCCGCTCGAGAAATGCCGCCGAGATCGCCGCCGTTGAGTGCCGGTCGCGTCATCCTTCCGGCCAGGTCGCCTCATATCGGGGAGGGTACCGCCAAAATGAGCGTAAAGAGATCGAGTCGTCACTGAAATCAGGAGACATCTCCGGGGTCATCAGCACCAATGCTTTGGAAGTCGGCATTGATATCGGCAGTCTTGACGCTGTTGTCATCTGCGGATTTCCCGGGTCGATGGTCTCCGTTCTCCAGCAGGCTGGGCGTGCCGGAAGGAACGGGCGGGACGCGGTCATCACCTTTGTCGCCGGCAGTAATCCGCTCGATCAGTATTATGCGCGAAACCCGGAAGCGTTTTTCAAAGCGCCCTGTGAAGAAGTGATCCTCGGTCCGGACAATCCGTATCTTCTCTCCTCTCATCTGTTGTGCGCTGTCGCCGAACTTCCATACAGACCGGAGCGTGACCAGAAGTATTTCGGCGATCTTGCAAACGAAATTCTCGCGGGTCTCAAAAACGACCGGCTCGTTTCCAGCACGCCGAAAGGGTATGTGTACTGCGGTGTGGAAAATCCCGCCCAGACAACACCGCTTTTTGGGATGACCGGAAATGCCTGGTCGGTGCGTCTGGACAAGACCCTCCTTGAGACCATGGATGAAAATCAGGCATACCGTGAGGCATACCCCGGCGCCGTTATCCTCCATCAGGGTCAACGGTATCGTGTTCAAACCGTTGACCAGGACAACCGGATCATCAGAGTCGAGAAAACAGCCGACACCTGTCATACACGACCGATCTCAACTACGGAGATCACCATCTCGTCCAGAGAAAAGACCAAAAGACACAACGACCTCCTTGTGCATTTCGGCGAGGTGATGGTCTCGTCACAGATCCTTGGCTACTCTGTACTAGAGTATGATCAGATCACTGCGAACTGTGAACTCAGTCTGCCTCCGCGCAGATTCGTGACAAAAGCCTGCTGGATCACGATCGACGATGACTGCGGCATCAGACCGGAGGCCCTTCCCGGTTCACTGCACGGGACCGAACATGCCCTAATTGCCGCCATGCCGCGTTTTGTGATGTGTGACCGGTCTGACATCGGCGGCGTATCCACACCGTTTCACAGCGACACAGCCGCCCCGACGATCTTTTTGTATGACGGCGTATCCGGCGGCATCGGTCTTGCAGAAAAGGCATCGGAGCTGTTTCCCGACATCCTGACCTTTGCCCGCGAACTGGTTGACGGCTGCCCCTGCAAAGAGGGGTGCCCTTCCTGTCTCCACTCGCCAAAATGCGGAAACAACAACCAGCCGCTGGACAAGGCGGGCACAAAACACCTCCTTGCCTATCTGGAAACCGAATCCGGAAAAACCGTTGTCTATAAATAATTCAGATGTAAATTCTTACTATAGGTATAAACCATGAAAATTGAGCATATTGGTGTATCTTCCGCAGCATTTGTTTCGGGAGGAGTTCTGTGCGTCCTTACAGCGATCCTTGGACTGATCAAAGGAATCCTGTTGATGTTTGATCTTCAGTTCGACATAGGATTCACCCTTGGTCTTGGCCTTGGCGTTCTTGAGATTTTAGTCTACTTTATTGTGTACGCGATCGCCGGATTCATCATCGGCTCAGTTGCCGGCGCGATTTCGGCGGCTGCATACAACAAAACCGTCAAACTCTTCGGCGGACTCGAGATCACACTGAAAGAATAAAAAAAGATCTCAACCGTTTTCCTCCTGAAAAAAGGGGGAAAAGTTGGCCCCTATTTTTTTATTTTCTCTCCGGTCAAACGAACGTCAGACCAAAGAAGAAGAGATTGATCGGATCCTGTCCTGACCGCTGACATGCTGCTTCAAACTGATAGGTCCCTGCTTTTTTTGCAGTAACATACCACACATATGTTCCGCCGGCGCCGACAAGACCCGCGGTTGTGTCGGCGATGTATTCGTCCTTGAGAACGGTCAGTTCGTTCTTAGGTGACGCCTGCCAGTAATATCCGGTCGTCGGGTTTCCTGCAGTGCAGATCTTTACGACTTCTCCGGCTTTCGGGTTCACCACGCCGTTAAACAGTACGGTCAGCATGTTTTCACCGGCAAAGTCATCGTTTTCCGCCTCGGAAAACACTAACGTCTGGGTGACAGTCCAGATCGGGGCCGTATCAGTTTCCCAGGGCCGTTCATATCCTGCTTTGAATGTATAGGTTCCTGCTTTTTCTGCAGTCAGTGTATAATACTGGCAGCCTCCTCCGCCGGTCCAGCCTTCGGGGATCGGTGTCGCCTTATACTCTTCTTTGACGATCAGTCCGTCACTTTCCATAACCGTCCAGCTGTAGCCGGTCGTGGGATTTGCCGGAAGAATAAAGGTCATTAAGGCATTTACCGGAACCATCATTCCTTCTTTTTCTACCGTTACGGTCAAAACCGGATCATCGATTTGTACGGGGACATCCGGGGAAATACACCCGGCAGAAAACATGCAGGAGATGACCAGACATGCTCCGATACCCATCAGAATCATTTTGTTCATGATGAATGATGGAACAAACTGGTATAAGAATATTCTTTAGAAAAAAGGGGGGTCATCCCTCATCGGGAGCGGGTTGGCGACCAAGCGAGGGCCGTAGACCCGAGTCGGAGAGCAAACCTAAGGTTTGTGAACAAGTCGACGACCTTAGCGGAGCAAATCAAAGATTTGGTCGCAACTCTATCGACTTGCTCAGCTGAGGGACCTAAAGGTCCCCGCCTCGGCTGAGGTCGTCGACTTCGTCGCCAACCCGCCTCCGCTAAGGGGGAGCCTGTTCGCAAATCAGAGATTTGCTCTCCGCTTCGCTTCGCTCACTTGTTCGCAAATCAGAGATTTGCTCTCCGCTTCGCTTCGCTCACTTGTTCGCAAATCAGAGATTTGCTCTCCGCTTCGCTTCGCTCACTTGTTCGCA